>JBPCVD010000314.1:0-15455 GCA_051010815.1 Rubripirellula sp. | reverse complement strand
GCGGCCATCGTTTCCGTCATCAACAACGTGGACTGTCGCAACAAGATTGGATCGACCGCTACGAGAATGGCGGCAGTCGCAGCTCCCACGAGTCGTCTCCGACTTACCGGGACGCTACCCTGACCGCGTACGTCGAACATCGAAACCGCTGCGAGAAAGGTGAACCACGCAGCGATCGCTCCGAGCAGGGCATGCAACATGGCAACCGCCTGATTGGTCAATTGCCCGTCATCGAGTAACCATGACAGAACCCAGGGATAAAGCGGGGGCCGGTACGCGGTCGCAATAGTGGTACCAGACTCGCCCGTCAGGCCATAGACGCCCGTGTTACCGATCGTTTCCGCAATCGCACGGTAGGCGTCCGGATCCTCAGTGAACCTCGACATTCCGTTGACACAGATGCCGGCTCTCAGCAATAACGCCAGCGCAAACACAAGCAGACCGACCCAACGGACGACTTGCGGAGTTACCGACGAACTGTCATCGTCGGACGCTTGATTGGCTGAGGTCAAAACCACTCCTTTCGGCTTCTCGACATCGTAGGCACTTTGAATCCACATCAAACCAAACCGAACGCATCCGGCAGTGCTGGCCCCGATGCGGCCACCACTGCAAACTGGAAGCTCCGTCTGGCTCGGCGAATCATTCAGTTCCGCTGGCCGTTGTTTGTTTTCGGCTTGCTGTGCCTCGTTGCCGCTTATCCTATTTCGCAAAAGCTGAAATTTGATCGCACCGTCGCGTCGATGTTCGCGCCCGACGATCCATCGTATCAAGCGTATCGCGAACTACGAGACTCATTCGGCGGCAATGCCGTCGTCATCTTGGTCTACAAAGATAACGAATTGGCGACCAATGCGGGTTTGCAGCGGAATCGGGACATCGCCGACCGCGTGAATCAAATCGAAGGCGTTTCGGGCGTCCTTTCGCCGGCTCAACTGAGCAACGCAATCAAGAAGTTCCAGCCCACAAGCTTTTTTTCCAACGCCCCCAACTTGTTTCGCAAGGATGACGTCGTCGCCAAGGGATTCGACGAACTGTTCTCCGGCTACACACATTCAAAGGATCATTCACGCGCCGCGGTGGTCGCCATACTCGAACCGACACACCCGCCCAGTACGGTTGAGAGCCTGAGGCGACTCATGACCTCGCTGCCACGTGACTTCGTCTCTGAATCAGGCAGTCAATTCATCAGCAATGCGGCGATCGTGGGTGAACCCGTGCTTATCCACGATGGATTTGCGTTGATCGAGCGAGACGGAGCGAGGCTCGCGTTCATGACGGTCACACTATTGTCGATCGTCGTACTGATCTCGCTAGTCGATTTTCGATTCGTGCTGCTTTCCGCATTGGTGATCGCCTGGGCCGTAGTTCTTACCAAAGCGACCATGGTCTTCATGGGGGTCAATCTGTCACTTGTGTCCACCATTCTGACAGCGATCGTGACAGTCATCGCCGTCACGGCCGTCCTGCATTTGGGCGTGCGCTTTCGAAAAGCGCAATCTCGCGGCTTGTCTCGAGTCGAATCTGCGTCGGCCAGCCTCAGCTACCTGCTACTTCCGATCATTTTGACCTGTGCAACCGATGCTGCAGGATTCGCAGCATTGAACGTCTCGGATATTCTTCCCATCCGTCAGTTTGGATCCATGATCGCGATCGCGGCCACGGCAGTCTGCCTCGCCATTGGTCTGTTCAGTCCCGCACTGCTGGTACTACCAGGCATTCGTTTTCCTCATTCACTAAACGCCTATCAGTATCGCTGGTCTTCCGTTCTTCGTCGGCGCTGCGTCCGACTCGCTTCCCAAACGATTGATCATCCCAAACAGTGCTTGATGCTTGCCACAGTCCTCGCCGTGGTCGCCGGAATTGGTGTCGGTCGGGCCGAAACGGAAACGAGTTTCTTGAACAACTTCCGCTCCAGCAGTGACGTCGTTGCCGCCTACCGACAAGTCGAAACCGATTTCGGTGGCGCCGGAGTCTGGGATGTGATCCTGGATGCTCCGGCCGAGCTGAATGACGACTATCTGAACCGCGTCCGTCGACTCGAACAAGAGTTGCGAGCGATCGAGGTCAACGGAGAGCGACTCACGAAGGTCCTCAGCTTGGCCGATGCAGAGCAGATCGCATCCCAGTCACCTCTGTCGGGCGTCTTTTCCTCTTCGTCCCGCCTCTCCGCGATGTATTTGGCGATGCCGGAGTTTTTTCGCGCGCTGCTGACCGATTCCAAAGATGGTCGTCGCAAGCTGCGAATCATGATGCGAAGTCGCGAACAGCTCGATGCGGAAACCAAGACGCAACTGATCGAGTCGGTGGAAGAGACCGTCCGCGAGCACGTCCAAGACGAGAACTGGATTGCCAGCTTTGCTTCACCGGACGCGATCGGCTCAGCTTCGAAACCATCCGCTTCTGGACGAGTGACGGGCTACTACGTGATCATGGCACGCTTGATCAATCAGCTGATCGCAGATCAGTGGCGATGTTTCGTGATGTCGGGTGTGTTGGTGTGGATCCTTCTTTGGCTGGCAACACGTTCGCTGCGTCTTGCGACGGCCGCACTCGTGCCGAACTTGCTGCCAATCTTCCTGGTTCTGGCCTGCGTCGGTTTCCTGGGCAGCAAGGTCAACATGGGTGCTGCGATGATCGCTGCTGTTTCCGTGGGCCTGTCGATCGATGGATCTGTCCATTTCCTGGCAAGCTACCTTCGGACTCGCCGCCGCGGACACGGCTCCAAAACTTCCGCCCGTCATGCGGCGGGAACGATTGGCGTTCCTGTCTTCTTGGCCACAATTGCATTGATGGTTGGCTTCGGAGTTCTGGCCAGCAGCGAATTCATCCCGACCGCTACTTTCGGTGTCCTCGTCGCATCGACGCTCGCGTTGGGCACGGCCGTCAATCTCACCCTGCTGCCATCGCTTGTCGCCTGGATCGATCGCACTTAATGCCGAATGCGACCGACGATAGTGGCTCGCACCTTTCTCAACTTGGTTGCTCCGACAACCAACTCACGTTCCGCTCACTTCCGCCCAGCCCACCGACTGGACGTGCTGACACTTCCCACATTTCACTCGTAAACCCAGAGACTCGGGATTGATGCGAATCTTGCGTTCACACCCATCGCAAGACACCCGCAAAACGTGGGGCTCATCCACAATACGATCCAATTCTTTTGACGAAAGCTTTGGAAACGCGATGTCCGATGACAGCAGCGTCGTCAACAGAGACTCGCTTAATTGCGTCACTTCCGCGATTCGATCGGCTAGGCGGCGCACACTATCTTCGAAGGCATTGCGAACCAATCGACCGTTCCCAAAATGGCGGTCCCGCGCTTCATAGAGATGGTGGAATCCCATCAGAACTCGATGTCGCGCATCACTCGGAAGCTGATACTGATTCTGCTCGCACAGATGCTCGAAGATCCGTCCCAGATAGACCGGTGAATAGTCTTCGAACTCGATGTTGGTGTTGATTCGTGAAGAGATACCGGGATTGGAACGGACCAATGTACGCATTTCGTCACTGTAGCCCGCCAAAATGACCGCCATCGAATCGCGATCATCTTCCATGCGTTTCAACAAGCATTGGACTGCCTCGCGACCATAAGCATCGTCACCCGATGCATCAATCAAACTATAGGCTTCATCAACGAACAGGATTCCGTCTTTGGCCGAATCACAGAGCTTGTTCGTTTTGGTCGCCGTCTGCCCCGCGTAGTCCGCGACCAGGCCACTCCGGTCTGTTTCAACGACATGACCGCTCTTCAGCGTCCCGAGCGCGCCGAGAATCTGGCCCACGATTCGCGCGACCGTTGTCTTGCCCGTTCCTGGATTCCCGACAAAAGTCATGTGCAGACTGATCGGCATCGTGCTCAAACCTGCGTCGCGTCGCTGTTGCTGCAACCGCAAGAAATTGGTGAAACTCTTGACCCGTTCCTTCACCACCTCCAAACCGGTCAACTGGTCAAGCTCTTGCAGGGCGGCTTTGAGACGCTTCTCTCGGTCACGACTCGACAGCGGCTCGATCACGTCCCCAGCTTGCTCGGTGCGTTCTTGCTGCTGATGTGCGGTCGCATTCGGTCCATTGCCGCCGGACTCGACCTTGCCGGCAGGCAACGGTGCGAGCACGGTCTCGGGGTTGGCCGGATGCAACGCCATATCGATTTCGCGTTGCAGCGTGTGCAGCACGGCCGACTCCTCCGGCATGGTCTGACCATCGCACTTGGCGACCAAGTTCGCCAACCGCATCACGATCGTCTCAACTTGTGACTTGCTATCCGCCAAGGGTGCATAGCGAACAAATGGCGCCACCAATGCTTCCCATGTCAGCTGGTCGGCCTGCTGAAAGAGGCCCGTCGCAGCTTCCCTCAGCTCCTGACCATGCAATTCCTGCTCCCACAGATGCTCGATCATCGCAGCCGCAACGCGTTTCTCTGGGGCAGTCCAACGGTCATCCGCCCGGACAACCGTGACGTAGACCTTGATCAGAAGTCCACGATGAAGGTCATCCATGAGCTCGATGAAATTATCGTCGCGACCTTCCAACAGCGTTGGATAGCGGCGAACCATCCATGTGCCGCATTGGTGATAGAGCTTTCCGCAATCGCGAATCACTCGGCGCAACATACCGATGAGGCGTGAATCGTCAGCTTCGTTCATGCAGAGGTTGCGACAGCGGAACCGGTGAGGAGGTGAGCCGATAGTTTAATGGCTACGAACCGGTCACGACGAGGCCGCGACAACCTAAAAAAACCTAGAGATATCGAGAATCATCGCTTCAAACGTGGTTGATTGGCCTCGCTTGCGAATTCTGGACCTCTGGTTGCCCCCATCGGAGGTCACCGAAACGAAAAAGACGCGATCGGCCGCATCGCGTTATGGTGGATACGCAGTGGCGACCGTCGCGTCAAAGTGAGAACTTGCCGTGGATCTATTCCTCGGAATCGTCGGACATCAACATTAGCGGTGCCCGTTCATCTCCACTCTCTTCCTGGTAGGTTCGCTGCGACTTTGCATACTCGTCATCCGCAGGCTGCGGAGCGGGATAGATCCCCTGCCGAAGCAAAGTCTCTCGATTCTTGAGATCGTTCAGAGTGTCGAGCACTCGATAGGCCCCCACCTGCGCGGTGACGTCGCAGAACGATTCGGCTGAGAAAATCTTCAGCACCTTCGCTCGTTCCGTCTCGACGGTTCGCTGCGACACGCTCAGTCGGGAAGCGATCGTCTTATTCGGCATCCCTGTGGCTGCCAGATCGAGCACTTTCTGTTGGCGAACGGTCAAGTCCTCCAGCGTGTGCTTGATTCCCACGAACTTCTGGTTCAATGCCGACAACGACCGCTGACGATGTATGGCGAACTGAAGGTGCTGCTCCAACACATTCATGGGCGTCGGTCTGCGAAGGACAGCCAGTGCCCCAGCGCTGATTCCCATCGCAATATTCGCTTCGCTGTGCGGATCGGCGAGCAGAATCAAAGGAAGCTCAGCCGTCTGCTTCATCAGATCGCGACGCCATTGTTCGGAGTCCTCGTGGACGGAACCAACGTCGTAAATCAAACAGGAGGGAGATTCGCTGGACGCGATCGCCAGCAGGGGTTCGACCGATGTCGAGAATCGAAGCTCGACTCCCAGTCGTTCCGCCATTGCCTGGTAAGCATTCTTGGATTCGGCATCTCGATCCACGACATAGACCAGAGCCAGGGTGGTGTCTAAAGGTATGGACATTTGTTTTTGCCAGTGTGCGAGTGATTTTGTTGCTCACTCTCCTACACGAGAAATCTGGCGGTTGTCCGCAGAAGATTTCCCTCCCTTTTTTCGCGGTACCGCAAATCCCTGGGTAGAACACGCCAAATAACCTCAGGCGAATTCTCGACTGCGGCACCCCGCAGATCGACAAAATCGTCCCGCCCGACTGCCACTCGGGTGAAATTGGCCGCACCTCTGCGAGCGTTTCTGGGCGACGGTTCTCGGGCGACGGTTCTCGGGCGACGGTTCTCGGGCGACTCCTGGCATCCGAAGGAAACGAATCTGCGCGTACACGTTGCTTCGGCCTGATGCCTGCCGATCCTGAGGCCGGTGGGCTGTGACTGGCATTCGGTGACGCTTGGTTGTTGCGAATGGCGTGGCCAAGGGGTCGCGACCAGTGAATTGTCTCCAACGGGAGGCTAGCCATCCCGCATACGAAAAACGCCGCAGGAGAAAACCTGCGGCGTGGATTCAGAATGGGTTTCCGTGGCGCGTCGGATCAACCGACGCATGTTGCCTACTTCACGCCATGCATCATTCTCTTCAGAACCGGCGAGAGTGCGAAAATCACGAAGCCAGCAATGACCGGGAAGATCACCAACACCAAATAGAACCCCGGCAACCCTTCGATGATGAAGGATGCCTCGGGTGGCTCACCGTTTGGACCTGGCTTGAATTTCGTGGAGTATCTCGCCATCAAACCTCCCAGCAAGTTTGCGAGGGAGAACGAGAAGAACCAAGCTCCCATCATCAGCGACTGCAACTTCACCGGCGCCAATTTCGTCACCACCGAGAGACCCACCGGCGACAAACAGAGCTCCCCCCAAGTACAGATTATGTACGTGATTAGCAACCAATGCGGACCAGCCAGGTTCCCCCCCTTTGCGTCCAAGGCACCGAACACCATGGCGATGAACGAGAGCCCAAGCAGCCACAGGCCAATGGAGAACTTGATCGGTGTGGAGGGATTGGCGTTTCGTTTTCCAAGCCACACCCAAAGCATCGAGAAGAACGGCGCGCAAATCACAATCGTCAACGCGTTCACCGACTGATACCACGTTGCCGGGAACTCATAGCCCAGAATCATACGATTCGTATTCTGATCCGCGAACACGTTCAACGAACTGCCAGCTTGCTCGAAGGCAGCCCAAAAGAAGATATTCCCCACGAACGCCAGAATCAGGATCACCAGGATCCGTTGAATGTCAACGCTGTTGAGGGGACGCGTCAGCTCAGCGTCGTCGACCTTCGAAACCGCATGCCCTTCACTATCTTTTTGTTGCTCAATTTGTGCGGGCGACAACCCGACTCCCGCCAGATAGCGTGGGCGATAGATTTGATAAAAGATCAGACCAAGGATCATGCCGACCGCGGCCGAACCGAACCCCCAGTGCCAGCCAACTTTCTCGCCCAACGTGCCGGCGACAATCGGGGACAAAAACGCACCGAGATTGATTCCCATGTAGAAAATCGTGAAGCCTGAATCACGACGCGAATCATCTTGCCCGTAGAGCTGTCCAACCATCACGCTAACGCAAGGTTTGAAAAAACCAGTGCCGATGATGATGAGCGCCAAACCGGTCACAAACGTGATGAGCGCGCCCGGGCCGGTCTGCAACGACACAGCCTCGCCGGCGGTAATGCCAAACAACTCCGTTCCGGCAAGCGTGATGTGACCCAGGGCAATGATACAACCGCCAAGCAACATCGAGCGGTGCGTGCCCAGGAACTTGTCAGCCAGCCACCCACCGAAAATGGGAGTCAAATAAACGGCCCACGTATAGATCGCGTACAAGAAGTAGGCGCTGTCTTCCGACCATCCGAAGCCGGGATTCACATTGGCGACCATCTCGCCATCCGAATTCTCGACCTCCCTGCTGGTCGATGCGATCAGGTACAGCACCAGCAAGGCTCGCATGCCGTAGTAGCTGAATCGCTCCCACATCTCTGTGATGAACAACACCCACAAGCCTGCGGGTTGCTTGGTGTCGATCTGACCGGGCGGTACGCCACCACCTGGCTCGCGATCGAATTCCACATCGGACATGTGCAATGGATTCGACTCGGGATGGGTACCATTCCCGCCACTGTTATCACCACTCATGTTCTGCTTGGCTCCTGCCTGGGGATGCTCGTCTTGACTACCGAATGCTGCATCGAGATACAGCAAACGCGAGGGATGCATGTCAAACGCAACGTCAGTTTGATGACGGGAAACGCATTGGCACGCAAGCTTGTTTCATTCATGCGGTTGGACTGCTTCGAACGATTTCCGGGGCGCCCAAGAGCGTCGGTCCACGTCCGTCGTGAAAGTAAACTCGATTGCGGCCCATGTTCTTCGCGGCATAGAGTGATTCGTCCGCACGACGAAGCACAGGGGCTACGACCATATCGTCTCGCGGCTCGCTCACACCCACGCTAACGGTCACGTCCAAGAGTGTGTTGCCGACCTCCACCTGCTGCTCCGAGATTTGCTTGCGAAGCTGATTCATCTTTTGCGAGGCGACGCGAAGTGGTCCGTCCGTGATGATGGCGAACTCCTCGCCACCGACTCGGGCGACCATGATCACGTCTTCGATTTTGGATCGCAACAAAGCCGCAACTTGCTGGAGGACGTGGTCACCCGCTTGATGCCCGTGGTTGTCATTGATCGACTTGAAGCGGTCGATGTCAATCAGCGCGACGACAAACGATCTGCCGCCGTTTCGATAGCCCGAGAAGAGGTCTTCCAGCTGTTGGTCAAACGCTCGACGATTCGCGAGCCCGGTCAGGCCATCCGTGCGAGCCTCCGTCAGGTAAGACTGTATCTGCTGCGTTTGTTTCTCAAGCTGACGCTCCGCCGCGTCCAACCGAGTCTGCAGTTTTTCATTGCTTTGCATGATCTGTTGCAACAGCACCACCACACGATTGTCCGAAGAGTTCTCGCGGTCAGCTCCGGCGCGAACTTCCTGGCTGAGCTGTCCAAGCATGTGTTGATAATCAGAAACGTTTCCCGAGTACTCACTCGTCCACGCGCCCAGCTCTTGCAACAATCGCAACACTCGCTCGCGATCATCCTGATCAAGACCGAGTTCCTCCTCATTGGCTTGCGCATAGGAAACGGAGGATCGCCGCCCCAACCAGACTCCGAGCAACAACAACGCCACGCCAAGCGCGACGCCGATCAGCAATACGATGTTGTTTCCCTGCAACATGACGCCGCTCTCGGTCGGTCAACGAGTTCCTAGAACGATCGAATGCATGCTCTAAATTCCATCTTCTGAAACGTGAGTGTCGTCATCGCCGCAATCCTGCGTGCTGAGACATCTCACGAAGATTAGCTTCTCTTTTGAATTCCGAAGCGACTCTCAGGGAGCATTTCGCTCCGTGAGCTCGTCACCCGCGGAAGCCTCCGTCAGCTCCTCACCGCGGGCGATCACAACCAGACCGCTATCAGTCACCGTAAAGCCTCTGGCTCGATCTGCGGCGGGATCATATCCGATTTCGGTTTCCGGTGGGATACGAACTCCCTTGTCGACGATAACCCGTCGCAACCGGGAACGACGCCCCACCTGGACTCCATCGAACAAGATGCTGTCTTCGATTTGCGAATAGCTATTGATCCGAACGTTGGGTCCCAGCACGCTGCGGGCCACGCTCCCCCCACTGACAATGGCACCCTGGCAAACGACGGAGTCGAGCGCCACGCCACGTCGCGTCGATCTGCCTTCACTTCCGAATACGAATTTGGGCGGCGGCAACATCGGCTGAAATGCCCGCATCGGCCAGTGCTGATCGTAGAGATTCAACTGTGGATCGACGCCGATCAAATCCATCGTGGCGTCGTAATAGGCGTCAATGGTCCCAACGTCTCGCCAATAGGCATCACGTTTGCGATTCTCGTCCATGAATGGAAAGGCGCAGACGTTGAATTTGTCGATGGCGTTGGGAATGATGTTCTTCCCAAAGTCATGGTCGCTTTCATCAAAGGTTGCGTCGTCACAAAGTTGCTCGTACAGAAATCTGGCGTTGAAGACATAGATGCCCATCGACGCGAGACAGACATCCGGGTCATCGGGCGTCGGCATGGGGTCATCCGGTTTTTCCTGAAACCCGGTCACGCGATGATTCAAGTCCGTCTGCATCACGCCGAACTGCCTCGCTTCGTCGCGCCCAACACGCAACGCACCAATCGTGATATCCGCGCCCATCTTGCGATGAAACTCGACCATTGGGCCGTAGTTCATTTTGTAGATGTGGTCGCCGGCAAGCACCACCACGTCCTGCGGCTGCTCGCGCTCGATGGCGTAGATATTCTGGTAGACCGCGTCGGCCGTTCCCTGGTACCAGTTGTCCGCGAATCGCTGTTGAGGCGGAACGACGTCAATGAACTCGCCCAACTCGCGGCAAAAGTAGCCTCGCCACGCCAGGTTGATGTGGCGATCGAGCGACTGTGCCTTGTACTGCGTTAGCAGCAACAGACGACGCATGCCACTATTCAGACAGTTGCTGAGAACAAAATCGATGATTCGGTACAGCCCGCCGAAAGGAACCGCTGGCTTGGCGCGGTCCCGCGTGAGGGGTTCGAGTCTCGACCCGCGTCCACCTGCCAGAATCACCGTTAACGTATCTCGCATCCGATCCATGCTCCGTGAGACATATAATTCACGGCCCTAAGGTAACAGATGCACAGCGCTGGCGCGGGGCAGGGGAGAAGCGACCTGCATTTTTTGGTCCCGCGTTTGCTCAGTCTATTGGTCTGGATGCCAATCCAGCAGGTGGGCCCCAGCAGACCACATCACATTTGAGCGACTGACCCGTGAAAATCAGCCGGTGCAACGTGAGAAGGATATGATTGAAATCGTGCGGCGGACCTGGAAGGATTTGTAATAATTGCAGGTGCGACCGCCGTCATTTCAAACTTGGGGCCGCAACACGAAGTGTCGGCCACGCTGACGGGCAGGATGTTCCGTTGGGCACGACGTTTCGCTCACATTCGCTAATCATCGAATTGCAACTCGGACAAGGGAGTTATCGATATGCCAAACCTATGGAAACAAATCAGCTTCGCACTTTCGGCGATGCTCGTCGGATCGCTCGTCACCGGCGTGGTCATGACCCTGCCTCGGGGACTTCACGAGGACGCCATCGCTCAGAACACTGCAGCGGTCAACTCGGCAGTCGGCGGGACCATACCCAAGGTCAACGCCCAAAATTTGTCTCACGCGCAAGGCCTCTCGAATGCGTTTCGCAATGTCGCTGACGCCCTGCGGCCATGCGTCGTTAGCATCAGCACGCGACATCGCGCGACGGGCCCCCGAGGACAAGGCGCGCCGCGAGGATTCGAGGACATGTTTGGGCGACCTAGCCAAGGCGTGGAACGGGAGGAAAGCGGCATGGGCAGTGGAGTCATCGTTCGCCCCGACGGCTACATTTTGACGAACAATCACGTCGTCGAAGATGCGGACGAATTGGCAGTCGAGTTGTTCGATGGTCAAACCGTGCCAGGAACGATCGTTGGTACCGACCCACAAACCGATTTGGCCGTCGTCAAGATTGAAATGCAGGGCCTACGCGCCGCTCCGGTCGGAAGCTCGGACGACATCCGAGTCGGTGACTGGGTGCTTGCCATTGGCAGTCCCTTCGGATTGGACCAAACGGTCACCGCCGGTATCATCAGCGGAAAGAATCGTGTCCAACGCATCATCGCGGACGGAAATGGCTTTGAGGATTTCCTGCAGACCGATGCAGCCATCAACCCGGGTAACTCCGGGGGACCGCTGGTCAACCTTCGCGGCGAACTCGTTGGAATCAACACGGCAATCTTGTCCAGAAGTGGATCGAGCGCCGGGATTGGCTTCGCCATTCCTGTCTCGCTCGCGCGGCCGGTGCTTCAGTCGATCATCGAAACCGGAGAAGTCCATCGTGGATTCCTGGGAGCGCAGGTTGTTGACGTCACCCCGGACAACACTCAAGACTACGATTTGAAAGTAAAGAGTGGTGCGTTGGTTGGCGTCGTGTTGGAAGATCAACCAGCTGCGAAAGCTGGCCTGCAACCGGGTGACGTGGTTACCAAGATCGACGGGCGCCCCTGTACCGGAGGCACGCAACTGCGAAACTATGTAGCCAGCCGGCGTCCTGGAACGTCCATCGCGATGGAGGTGAATCGCGGCGGCAAGTTGATGCAGGTGACGGTCAATCTGCAGGAACGAACCGATGAAGCGATGGCACTCTTCCGAAGCGGTGGCGGAGGCATGTTTGGCTCGGAGCTGATTCCGGTGACTCCGCAAACAGCTCGCCAATACGGCTACGAAGGCTTGAGAAGCGGCTTGATCGTGGCCAGCGTGGAAGACGGAGGACTGGCCGCACAGGCCGATCTGCAAGTCGGTGACGTGATTGAATCAGCTGCCGGCTTGCGTCTGCAGTCAGTCGAGCAACTGGCGGAGATCTTTGGCGAGGCCAAGAGACTTGGCCAACCCATTCGCGTGATCGTTCGACGTGGCTCGAGCCGTATGCTGCTCGTGATTCGCTAGACCCCCGGATTTTGTGGTGCCGAGTTTTGTGGTGCCGCATCCTGAATCCGAACTGGTGGGCACGCTTGCTAGGGCCAACCAAGCTACGACACGTTCGGACACATCGGGTACGACAAGTTGATTAACGCGTAGCCGTGCGGCTGACATCAGCCACACGGCTCTTTTTCTGCACTAAAAGCGAGACGCTGTCGCCTCGCTCGGGCCGCCGTCAACGGTTCCCCAATCCGCACTGTCACACGGCACCCCGATTTAAGCTTTCGGGCGAACGCAACCCAACACCGATCAGCTCGCCGTGTCCGAGAACGCGCGAACCCTAGCTCAACAACGATTTTGGGGCGTTAGCCACGATTTTCGAAAAAACTGACAACCCCGTCGGTTGTGGGGATTCAGCGCTTCGCTACATTCGACGTCATGACCACTACAGCGAAAAACCTTCCGACCATTCGTCAGTTGCCAACGAACCTGATCAATCAAATCGCCGCCGGCGAAGTGATTGAGCGTCCAGCTTCGGTCGTCAAGGAATTGCTCGAAAACAGTATCGATGCGGGTGCACGTCGAATCGAAGTGACAATCGCAGGCGGCGGCAGTGAGCTGATCCGCATTAGCGATGACGGTTGCGGGATGACCAAAGAACAACTTCCTCTGGCTGTCGCTAGCCATGCCACCAGCAAACTGCCGGACGACGATTCGTTGTTTCATGTCGCGACACTTGGATTTCGTGGTGAGGCCATCGCGTCCATTGGCAGCGTTTCGCATTTGACCATCCGAAGTCGAACTGAACTGGACGACTGCGGGTCGGAAGTCACGGTTCGGGGAGGCGTGATGGAATCGCCGGTACCATGTGGCTGCCCCGTTGGAACGGTCATGGAAGTTCGGAATCTATTCTTCAACACCCCCGTTCGACACCGGTTCCTGAAAACGGCGCAGACTGAGCGCGGCCACATTGTAGAAGCCTTCACGCGATTAGCACTGGCAAACCCGCAAGTGCATTTCGTTCTGACGAACAACGACAAACTGCTTCACGATTTGCCTGCCACGCCTCGATGGGCCGATCGAATTCAAGCCTTCTTTGGTGCGGAGATCTCCGAATCATTGATTTCGATTCAAAGCGATGACGCGCAAATCAACATCAGCGGCTACGTCTGCGATCCTTCGGTGAGTCGCGGCAATAATCGGATGCAATACCTGTTTCTTAACGGTCGCCACATTCGGGACCGCGCGTTGCAGCATGCGCTAGGAGAGGCCTACCGTGGTTTGTTGATGGTCGGTCGACATCCTGTTTGCTTTCTGAGGATGGACATGCCGGCAGAAATGATCGACGTGAATGTCCACCCCTCGAAACTTGAGGTTCGGTTCACCGACGGTGGCCGAGTCTATAGTCGTCTCTTGCAGTCATTGCGGCACCAGTTCCTTACCACTGACATGACCCAACGTGTCGGACCGCCCGAACCGATCTCGGATCCTACCGAACTTCGTGGCCCTGTCTCCAGTGCGCTCGGCCTTCCAGCCCACGTGGAACAACAGCAACGGCAATCGGTCATTGATTGGGCTCGAACCGGCGAATCGAACCCAACTTCTCAGCAACCCATCCCAACCCTTGGAACACCGAGTTTTCGCCCGTTCCCCGCGGGAGCAGGAACGGCACCCGGCAATATCGCTCATGCGACCAGTCCCGCCGCACCAACTGAACCGAACCCGCTCGATCCGACGGCAGCTTCAGCCGACCCGGCCCCCTGGGATCAGGCTCCGGAGAGTCCGAGCGTTTGTTATCTGGGGTTTCAAGTTCACAATCGCTACCTGGTGACTCAAGATGAATCCGGGATGGTCGTGATTGATCAGCATGCACTGCACGAGCGCGTCCTCTATGAGCGGGTTTGCGCAAAGGTGCTAGCCGATGAATCAAGCCTCGAGTCACAGAAGTTGTTGGTTCCCGAACCCGTCTCGTTGACGCCCGCAGAACGTACCGCAGCGCTCGACGCCAAAGAGACACTCGCCCGAATCGGAATTGAAATCGACGACTTCGGCGGTGAAACGATTTTGATTCATTCCTATCCCGCGATGTTGCAAAAGACTGCTCCAAGCGACATGCTTCGCACCTTGCTTGAGTCGGTGATGTCAGCGGGCAAGACGCCAGACGCAAAAGATCTCTTGAACCATTTGCTTTCCACGATCGCATGCAAGGCTGCAGTGAAGGCCGGCGACCCACTGACATCACAAGAGATCACCAGTCTGCTTGAGCAAAAGGATCTTTACCAGGACACGCATCATTGTCCTCATGGACGTCCGACCGCATTGTTCTTCAGTCGCGACGAACTCGATCGCATGTTCGGTCGACTTGGGCCACGAGGTCGCGTTTAGGCAGCCGCCTTGCTGCGATCACGGTCCTTGGAATTCGATCGGTGCTCCCTCGATTTCGATCAGCGAGCACCACCTTTCGTTGCAGTGGATAATCAGGCAAGCCCGATCCTTCCGCGATATCAGCGACGTCACAGCCGCCAACTGTGACCGACGGTTCGCACCCAAGCAGGTGACGGCGTCTCGATTGACCTCCAACACCGGACGCCCGGTAAAATCGTTGGCTCGTGGTTCTGAAGGCTCATGAAATGGTTGATACGTGGTGCCAGAAGCTTCTGGCAGCGGTCGAGTCCGCGGTCGCAAAACTGCCAGGACTTGACCGTCGTGTGAATCCAAATCTCGGACGATGTTTTGGATCACTTTGATCGAACCCTGCCTGGCGGCAACTCGACGGCAATACGCTCTCTTGTTGGCTGCCATGATTTGAACGTGATATTCTGATCACGCCTCACGTCCGCGCTGCCCCAACCCTGCCTGCCACTTCCATGCGCATCCTTGATCGTTCCCTCTTCTGCTTCTTGGCCATCTCGATAGGTACTGCAACACTTCCGACGGAAGCTGCGACTCCAGCGGGCGAAAAGAAAATCTACAGGTCCGCTGGGGATCGAGACCTCGCCTTGTATGTGACAAAGCCCGCTGACTGGACTGCCGACGATGAACGACCCGCGATCGTTTTCTTCCATGGTGGTGGCTGGGTAAGTGGTTCGCCGGGACAGTTTACCGAACACTGCAATTACTTTGCTTCTCGGGGCATCGTCTGTTTTCAGGTGCAATATCGACTGCTCGATCGCAAGTCCAAGAAACCACCGGTCACCTGCACCGAGGACGCCAAGTCGGCAATGCGCTGGATACGGT
>JBPCVD010000313.1:0-18458 GCA_051010815.1 Rubripirellula sp. | reverse complement strand
GTGCAGCGGGCTTTCTTGCGTTGTTACGGACGCTTCCCTACCGAAGCGGAAGCTCGCCGCGTTCGAAAGTTCTTGTCGACGGAGGGTGTGGATCCCTTTCGGTTGCGCGTCGACTGTTGCCATTCGTTGTTGTCGACCGTCGAGTTTCGCGTCTTGGACTGAGTCCATTGAAGCCTCGTGGTTTTTGTTCGGAGCATAGGGAGTCAAATTCATGACCCAACGAAACGAAACGGCAGCGTATCTCTCGCGTCGTCGGATGCTTGTGGGTGGAGCTTCGGGTTTCGGGTACTTGGCGTTTACCGCGATGGCTCAACAGGCCGCGATTGCCGCTGATACAACGAACGAGCCAATCGACCGCTCGAAGGGGAACGCAAGCCCACCGGTCCGAGCCAAACGTGTGATTTTTCTCTGCATGAATGGTGGGCCTTCGCACGTTGACCTATTTGATTACAAGCCAGAGTTGAATCGTCGGACCGGCCAATTGATGTCGGGAGATCGCGGACCACGGTTGTTCGGTTCGCCGTTCAAATTTGCGCAGCACGGTCAGTCTGGGCGATGGATTTCAGAACTGCATCCTCACGTTGCGCAACATGCGGACGACCTTGTGTTTTTGAATGGGATGCAGACGGATCTCCCCAATCATTCGCAAGCCTTTCTGCAAATGCATACCGGCAGTTTCCAATTTGATCGACCCTCGTTTGGAGCCTGGACGTTGTATGGGCTCGGGACAGAGAATCAGAATCTGCCAGGTTTTATTACGTTAAATCCGCCGTCGGATAATGGCGGCGCGAAGAACTACGGCAGCAGTTTCCTGCCTGCAAATTTTCAGGGGACCCGGATTGGGACGAACCAGATTCCTCGGTTCTACGCCAAAATGATGGGAGTCGACCAAGAGCCTGGTCCTCCGTTGAAAAACATCGGCAACGCTCGTCGTTCGAAAGCGGAACAGCGTCGCCAACTCGATTTGATTCGAGACTTGAATCAACAGAAGCTTGCTCGTGACACGACGCATCCCGTGATCGAAGGGGCAATCGAGTCCTTCGAGTTGGCTTATCGCATGCAAGACGAGGTCCCTGAGCTGATGGATCTGGCTGCGGAGTCGCAAGCGACGCTGAATGCGTACGGGATCGGATCTGGGCTCCCGACGGATCGCTTTGGGCAACAATGCCTGATGGCACGCCGAATGGCGCAGGCAGGGGTTCGATTCATCGAGCTGACGAGTCCGGTAGGTTGGGACCATCACTTCCTGCTGCAACAGTCGCTGCCGGAGGCATGTCTGGCGACCGACCAACCGATCGCGGCGCTATTGAGTGACCTCAAGCAAACCGGACTGCTTGATGACACGTTGGTGATTTGGGCCGGTGAGTTTGGACGAACGCCCTATGTTCAAAGTGGGACCGGTCGTGATCACAATCACAAGGGTTACACGGTATGGATGGCGGGTGGCGGTGTGAAAGCAGGGTATCAACATGGTGCAACAGATGAATTTGGTACTCAGGCCGTCGAAGGAAAGGTTCACATTCACGATTGGCATGCGACGTTGCTTCATCTTCTCGGGCTTGATCACAAGCAACTGACCTACCGCTACGCGGGTCGCGACTATCGTCTGACGGATGTGCACGGTGAGGTGGTTACCGAAGTGGTCGGCTAGCTTTTTTGCTGCTGGCTTGTCTGCGGCTGGCTTTTCTGCGGAAAGCTGGCTGCGGTGAGGTTGTTTGGTCTCACGGTTGCGAAACCCACGAAACAGCGATCTTCCTCTCTCGCGAGGAAGATTCGGTGCTGCCGCTGGCAAAATGCTGTCCGAAGCGACTCCATCACTCGCAGCCGCATGTTGAGTCGTCTATAAACTTGCCACAACTTGCTGCTGACGAGCGATCTTCTGTTTCGTCTTCAAAGCGTCTCCTCTCCCCTCCCGCCGGTCGTATGAACACCTCTGATTCTTCGACAACCCCACGCCAGTTCAATACGCGGCTCGGGTTGATACTTTTCACGTTGTATCTGGCGCTCTATGTCGGATTCGTTTTGATCAATGCGTTCGCCGCGGACGTCATGGAGACGGAAACGTTGGCGGGACTCAACCTTGCCATCGTCTACGGATTCGGTTTGATTGCAGCGGCCTTGTTGCTTGCCTTTGTCTACGGCCTGATGGCCAAGGTTGACACGGATGATGTGGATGCGATCGCGGACAGCAAAGGAGACACAGAATGATTTATGATCCTTCGCCAATGGCGGTTGTTGTTTTCGTGTTGTTCGTCGTTGGCACGGTCGGATTGAGCTTTTTTCTCGGTCGGAAGGCGAAGTCATCTGAGGGATACTTTGCGGCTCACGGTCAAATTCCTTGGGCCGTCAACGGAGTGGCGTTCGCCGGAGACTACCTGTCGGCAGCATCGTTCTTGGGCATTTGCGGGATGATCGCGGCCTACGGGTACGACGGCTTCCTCTACTCCATCGGGTTTCTCGCCGGTTGGATCGTTGCCCTCTTCGTGATTGCGGAACCGATGAAGCGGTTGGGGCGATTCACGTTCGCTGACGCGCTGGACGCAAAGTTTGACTCTCGCGGAATCAAAGCCGCCGCGGGTGTCAGCACGTTAGTGGTCAGTGTTTTTTATCTGATTCCCCAAATGGTTGGCGCAGGATCGCTGATTCAGCCTCTGCTGGGATTCCCCCATTGGGTTGGCGTTGTCATGGTCGGCGTCGTGGTGATCACGATCGTCGTGACTGCGGGGATGGTGTCGACGACTTGGGTGCAATTCCTGAAGGGTTCACTGCTGGTCATCTTCAGCACCGTGCTGGTCGTGATGTTGTTGCAGGGAGGGTTGAAGACGAATGACACTGCATTTCAAACTATCGGCCCGCTCAACGCGGATGCTTTGAAGCAACCCACCATTGATGGACGCGAGGTCATTCCGGCATCCGACGGATGGCAGGATCATGACTTTGTGCGACTCAAGCCCCTCTCGGGCGCCGGCTTTGATGTATTCCACATCGATGATGATCCAGAATCCAGTCAAAAGCTGCTGCGACAAGGCCAGTCCGTCACAGGTTCAGGCGACGACATGCGGGTGGATGGCGCCCCCAATGGTGTTGGTGAAGGGGAGCGGCAATTGAAGCCTGTTGGGCACCTGTCGAAGTTGCCCAATGGCGAGAAAGAGACGGGGCCTTTGGGTCCCGTATCGTTCCTGACCACGATGGGTAAGAGCGAGGTCATGCTGTGGGGAAGTGAAACGATTCGCCATTCGGATGACTCCAAGACGACCGTGTATTTTCAAAAGCCTACCGATGGTGAACGCGTCCTGCGGCCTGGAGAGCATCCGAAGTTTGCGGGGATTCGCGGAGGAGGATTCGTCGATCGATTGAATTTCCTGTCGCTGATGTTGGCCCTGTTTTGTGGCACCGCTTCGCTGCCACATATCCTGATTCGTTACTACACCGTCAAAGATGGCGCCGCAGCACGGAAGAGCACGATCGTTGGGATTGCAACCATCGGTTTCTTCTATGTTTTAACTCTGTACCTCGGACTGGGCGCAATGACCAGCGGATCGCTTGATCTGACGGACTCGAATATGTCTGCGCCGCTGCTTGCCCGTAGCATTCGACCTTGGTTGTTCGCCGTCATTTCGGCGATTGCCTTCACGACGGTTCTGGGGACGGTCAGCGGTTTGATTTTGGCCAGTAGCGGGGCCGTCGCTCACGATTTGCTCGATGGTGTTTTTGGCGTGAAACTTTCCGGTCAGAAGCAGGTTCGAGTCGCAAAGGTGGCAGCCGTCATCGTCGGCGCGATCGCCATCGTGCTGGGAATCCTATTCAAAGAATTGAATGTCGGTTACCTCGTAGGTTGGGCGTTCAGTGTCGCCGCCAGCGCCAATTTGCCCGCCTTGGTGATGCTACTGTTCTGGAAAAGAACGACGAAGCAGGGCATCGTTGCGAGCGTTCTCGTTGGCATGATCAGTTCGCTGGGATGGATTTTGCTCTCCGCAGATACCTACAAATCTGTATACGGACTCGATCCCGCCGACGCGATCGCACCCTTCAGCCAGCCTGGAATCATCACCATTCCACTCGCGTTTTTGACGCTTATCGTGGTCTCATTGATGACCAAGCCAAACGGTGTGGAAGCGAAATCCGCCCCAGCAAGTTAGTCGATTACGGTCGGCATGCTATCAACTTGAATCACGTTGCAAGCAACACGAAATCGCATCTGATAAATCTGACTTGGCCTGATTTCGCGATTTTCATTAAACTTCCAGGCCTTCGTAGCCGGAGGACTGTTTCATTGAACCACGATCACCTCATGTGATCGTCGCCGATGAACGCGAACGATGGCTGCAGGATTCAAGTCATTGAAGACTTGAAGTAGATAGGTTTCGGCAGCAGGACCGCAGGGAGGGAACCAATGCCAGGCGAATCGTTCCGATTCATACATGCCAGCGACTTTCATCTTGAGACGCCATTGGGCGATCTTGATTCGCTGCCTCCCCAACTACGCGACGCCATGGCGGACGCGCCCCGCCGAGCAGCGAAGGCCGTCTTCGAAGCTGCGCTGGCGGACAACATTGATTTTGTCGCGTTGTGTGGTGACCTGCTGAACCCGCAGGCCGCGGGTCCACACGGGATGGCGATGTTGCTCGATTACTTTGACCAGTTGCACGAAAAGAAGACACCAGTCTTCTGGTCAGCGGGCATGTCCGATGACCCACAGAAGTGGCCCGAGGCAGTTCCGTTACCTCCGAACGTGACACTGTTCCCAAAGAATCGCGCGGTTGCGATTCCTGTTGAAAGAGCAGGTAGAACCATTTGCACCGTGGTTGGACGCAGCACCGACGGACGGAGCGTTCTGCACGTGCCAAGTTACCGCATTGATCCAACCGATGACTACACGGTCGCGATTGGATACGGAAGCGCCGATGCCGACGCCTTAGCGGAAGGTCGTTTTGATTATTGGGCACTCGGTGGCCATCACAACCGAGAAGAAATTGAAGGCGGAGCGGAAGCTGCGGCTGTTTACTGCGGATCACCCCAAGGGCGTTCATTGAAAGAGTGCGGCCCACACGGCTACTCGGTCGTGGACGTTGATGCGGATGCGACGACTCGCGTGCACTCGATCGAATGCGATGCATTCCGTTACTGCAACGTGAGCCTGGACGCCGACGAAATATCGGCAGTTGGTGGGATTCGAAATTTGCTTGGCGAACGTATCGTTCGGCTTCAGCACGAGAGTGGTGGTCGTCATTTACTGGTGGGTTGGGATGTCTCAGTCGCCAGCGGCGAGACGCTGCATTCGATCGGAGACGCCGAAGAACTTTTGCAGTGGGTGCGACGCGAATATGGCCACGGCTCGCCATCGGCATGGACGACCCATTTGACGGTGCGACCGCCACGAAACTATCCCAAGTCGTGGAACGACGAAGACACGATTTTGGGCGACTTTCTGCGAGCGGCAGAAAAGCATCGCAAGCTGGATGGGCGTGATCTGAATCTGCTGCCCATGACCGAAGAGCATTCCGGTCTAAATAGTACAACGTCAACGCTGTTGGCCGAAGTCGCTTCCTCGGGCCGTATGGATGTGCTCGATCAAGCGACTCTGTTGGGTGTCGAATTGCTCCGTGGCGGGAAGCCAAACTTGGTGCAGAAATCATGAAAGTCAAAGACATTCAAATCGACGGCTTCGGAGTATGGACGGGATTGTCCGTCGATTCTTTGCCCGAAGGCATGACGCTTTTTTACGGCCCCAATGAGGCCGGCAAAACGACGTTGATGCAGTTCATGCGAGCGATGCTGTATGGATTCACCGACGATCGGCGGGAAAAGTATTTACCACCGGTCTTCGGTGGTACGCCTGGCGGAGCGATCCGGGTGACGGGACCAGGCGGCGGCTACGAGATCCGCCGCCGAAGTCAATTGACGGACACGGGTGTGACCGGACAACTGACGGTGACAGGCCAAGATGGTTTGAGCCAGGGTCAGCATCGGCTCAGCAGCCTGCTGGGCCAGATCGATGAGCCGATCTTCACGAATGTGTTTGCGATCGGCATGCGTGAATTACAAGAACTGAGCACGCTGGATGACACTGCGGCCGCAGACGAGCTGTACAAGCTCTCGAGTGGTCTTGATCGCGTGTCGCTGGTTGACGTTCTGCGCTCGCTGCGCGAAGGACGACAATCGATGATCGGCACGGATGCTGCTCCCGATGATGCGGAAGTCGCAAAATTGTTCAGCCTCATTCGCAAACGCGAAAAACTGCGGGATGAAGTTGAGCAGCTGACGCGCGGGGGACGACGATGGAGCGAATTGGCTTCCCAGCGCCGGTCACAGCAGCAGGAAATCGAGCAACTCACGGAGCGGATGTCGGCTTGGGAGCACGAGTCTCGTTGCGTCGAAATCGCGACGAGCGTGTTTGAGCCTTGGATGGAACGCGAGAAGTTGACCGCTCACATCGAAGAGATGGAGTCGGAATCTTACTTGCCCGATGAAGCACCCGGGCAGTTGGTGCAAATCGACGCCATGATGGATGATCGACGCAACCGAATGGAAGAGGTCAAACATAAACGTCGAGGGATTCGCGACAAAGCAGAACAACTTCCGCTCAGTCGCCGCTTGTTGGATTTGCAAGGACGAATTGAAGCTGCGGCAGAACAAGCGACTTGGGTCGAGGCTCTGGAAGAACAAATCGAGCGTCTTGATCAACGAATCGAGAAAGCTCGAAAACAACTGGAGTCCGACGCTGATCGCCTTGGGATGGACGAGGAAGACTGCATTTCGTTGATGGATGGAGATCTGTCGCAGTTACCCGATCTGTCTAAACAGACTTTGAGTGCGCTCGCTAGTCCCGCCAAGGCAGTAAAGGAGCAATCCTTTCTGTTGAAACAATCGCGTGGAGAAGCAGCCGAACACAAAACGCGGGCGGATGGTCTGGGCGAATCGCTTCGCGAGACATTGGACAAAGCGAATGCGACCAACCTGCAGCAAGCGATTCGGCAAAACACCGAAAGCATCACCACGCTTCGTCACCGTGTTCAGCTAGGTGAACACCTCGACAAGCTCAAGCGGCACTATCGTGATCTGGAAAAAGAGACGGTCGATCTGACCACAGCGGAAGCGTTGCCAGTCGACCGCCTGATTCTGCTCGCCGTGCCGTTCATCGTCGGCGGGATGGCGTTGATCTACGGATTGGCCAACGTTTTTGGATTCACATGGTTAGTCGCCGAACCCGATCCAACGTGGGGCATGTTGTGCATCCTATTCGGCTTCATGAGCCTTCTGACCTACTATTTCGGACGCGAAAACGGACAGCGCTCGACCTCTCGTGACCGAGAAGATTGCGAACGACAGATTGATACCCTGCGTCGCCAAATCCGCGAAGTAGAGTCCGAACGCAACGACATTGATTCGACGCTGCCAACGAGCAACGAGTCGCTGGAGCTCCGCGTTCGCGAGACGGAAGTGCTGCTAGCGGAATTGGAAGCAGCATTGCCGACGTACCACAATCACGAAGCTGCGTTGCAATCCTATCGAGCCGCTCGAGAACGCGCGAACACCGCGGCCGGTGGAGTCAAAGATGCGAAGCGGCAGTGGGCAGCTACGCTCGAGCGACTTGGGCTGAGTGATTCAATGTCACCAGCCAGCGTTCGCAACCTGAGCGCAGGCTATGAAACGTTGCAAACCAGTCGGCGTCGTCTGGACGAACTGCAGGCGGAAAGAGATCAGCGTCGACGAGAACGTCAAGCCATCGCGAAGCGAATCGAGTCGCTCTATTTGGAGGCGTTGGAAGTCAATCACTCGGAATCAAAATCGGATTCCGAAGAAGAGGACGTCGACCTGATCGCAGAGCGGGATACCATTCGGGCCACATCACGAACGAGCCCGCTGGATCAGTTGAATCACCTTCAAGAAGAACTCTCGCGGCAACAACACTGGATCAAACGCCGACGTGAGTTGAAAGAGCAGGATCAACAGCTCAAGCGGCAACAGAGTTCGCACCATCGCGCAATCGAGCGTGGCGAGCAGCAGCGTCGCGGGTTGTGGGCAAAATGCGGCGTCGCCACGCCAGAGCAATTCTACGAGATGGTCGACAACAAAGCTCGGCTCGTCGAAATTCGAAAGCAGCACGAAGACCTCGATAAGCAAATTCGTTCGATGGTTGGGACACACATCGCCTATGACGATGTTGCCGACGAAATCAACGGCGTGACGGCAAATGACTTGGAAAAGCGTTGGGAGTCGCTGACCACACGAATGACCGAAACCGAATCAAGGGTCGCTGCACTGCGAACGCAGCAGGGCGAACTTGCCCAAGAGATGAAACATTTGGGCGATGATTCTCGCCTGACGGTCGCTCAATTGGAGCTTGGTTGTGTCGAGCGTCGCATCGAGGCGACCGGCAGACGCTGGCAGACGCTGGCGATGGCGAGTTCGTTGCTCGAGGACGTATGCGGTACGTTCGAGCGTGAGCGTCAACCCGAGACTCTTCGCGAGGCGTCGACCTTCCTGAATCAGCTGACCGATGGCAAGTACAAACGGATTTGGACTCCACTGGGGACCAACCAACTGAAAATTGATGATGGCGCGGGCAAGTCGCTTCCGCTGGAAGTTCTGAGTCGCGGCACACGAGAAGCAGTCTTCATTGCGTTGCGATTGTCTTTGGCGGCAGCCTACGCTCGTCGCGGCGTGATGTTGCCACTGGTCCTCGATGACGTGCTGGTCAACTTTGACCGTGATCGCGCGATGCACGCAGCTCGAACGTTGAAGACGTTCGCGGAACTGGGGCATCAGGTCATGATGTTCACCTGTCACGAGCACATCGTCGACATCTTCCATGACATTGACGTCCAAGTGCGTCTCATGCCCGCACAGGGGAAGCCTGGGCGAGCGACGATTCTCGAGCCTGAATTGGAAGAGGTTTACGAGGAAGAGGAATACGAAGAAGAATTGGAAGAGGAAATCGTTGAAGAGCCCGTCGCGGAGCTGATCGAAGAGGTCGTCGTCGAACCTGAGCCGAAACCAGAGCCGATCGTTGAGACCGTCATCGAGCCAGAACCTGAGGTTGTGTACGTCGAAAAGCCAAAGCCGAGAAAGAAGCGGAAAATCGAGTACATCGAGGTATCCGAACCAGAGCCGGAACCGGATTATCCGGAGGAGCCAGCTCCTTCCATTGGATGGGCTTGGTTTGAGCGCGAGCCGATCGATCGACTGAATGAAGTCGAAGACGCGCTGGCTTCGATCACGAGCGACGATTGGCGTGACGATGATCTAATGCAGGCACCAGAGGATGTGCCAGAGGACGTTTGGAATCGAAATGCGTCCTGGTGGCGCGACGGTCAGCCGGGCGACGCACGGACTCGCATTTCGTAGCCCAGTCGCCGCGATCCCTCAACACCACCACTAAGTTGGTCGATCAACCGGACGAAGCCGAGCTCCATCGCCAGCTAAATGTGACCGACGAGGCATAGGATGGGGGCAAAGAGAATTCACGTTCTGGGTGTTGGTCGCTACGGATAGAAATCTGATGGTTGTGCAAATTTAGACTGGCGTCGATCATCGATCCTTCGGTACAGAAAACACTGTTGAGTGCCTTTTCTCTTCTCCACTCTCCAGGTGAATCCATGTTGCGCAGCTTTCTCAAGCTCTTCTCTCGTGCGCGTCAAGAACCGACGATCATTGAACCCTCCTCGGATCGAGTCGTGCTTTACGCGCGAGTCGACCAGCCGCCGCCAAAGAACAAGTCCGCCGTTCCGCTTCCGGCCAAGCGATCGGCATCCGTTCCGCCCGCAAGTCATCGTGAGCGTTTGCTGATGATGAATCTCGAATACACAAAGCTATGCAGCCGTCGACGCTGCGAGAGGTTTCGTGCGATGGGGATCGTCACAGCAGGCGACTTGGCACGAGTCGATCCTGAGCGTTTGGGGTCTCGATTTGGCGCCCCTCGTAAGGCCGCGGAGGTAATCAAACAATACCGTCGCGCGATACGTTTCGCCGCCTCGGTGCCCGGCATGATGCCACGTGATGCAATGCTGTTGATTAGCATCCATCGTCGCAGTGTTCGTGGTTTGGCATCAGAATCACCGGCAGCTTTGCATCGCGATCTGGAGCGATTCGCTGAGAGCACGCAGGGTAGACAGCAGCTTCGCGGTCGTCGTATCCCAAGCACTCGCAGGCTGAAACGCTGGATTTCACAATGCGAAACCTCCGCGATGCGTTCGCCATTGCAAGCGATGGTTGCCTAGGTTCCGAGGCAACAACTTCGTCGGAGTGTTGAACCCTCCATCGCGACGCTGCGGTCGCCTGCTAGACTAAGGCAACCTTTAACATGGCAGGTGGCAGCAGCGATGAAAGAATCGGAATCGGGTTGGTTTCTCAAGCACCGCGACGGTGTGGAGCACGGCCCCTTCTTGCTGGCAGATCTCATCGGTGCTGCTGCGGCGGGAAACATTGCCGCAGATACCGTTGTGAAGCATGCGACACATAGTCGGGATCAGTGGGTGATTGCGAATCGAATCCCCGCGATATCACAGGCGACGACGTCGGGCAGCCCTGACCCTTCACAACGACCAGCGACCGGACCCTCGGCCGGCTCTCCTTCGGACGCGACGGATCGACCGCAGCGGACACCGAAGCAGTCACCACAAGTTTCGGATCGCTCACCATCGGCGGCTCGCGGTGGGCAGAATGCTCCGGCGGGATCAGCGACGAAGTCGACAGGGCAGACGCAACCGCCAATGTCGACGCGAACGCAGCCAGCGCGATCACAACAAGTACCCGCGAGTGCATCGTCTGCAACACCGCCAGTTACAACGCCGCGTCATAGTCCACCGGCTCGCCCGCAGTCGCCTGCCTCAACTGTTCGCCAGCCGACTGCACAGCCGACTGCTCTTCCGACGCAGAATGACGACTCTGCTTCGGTGTCAGAGACAAAATCGGCCAAGGTTTCCAATGAGCCAGGCTTTGGTGCCTCGGTGCCGGAAATTCGTGGCGGTCGTGAGAATCCGTTTCCCGTACCGAAGACGTTCCTGGACGCGTGCTTGGCACTGTTCGATTTCCGCTTTCGGTTCTTTATCACGCCCTGGATTATCAAAATCGTTTGGGCGATGTGCGTGACGATCGCAATGTTGTCGATCGTCAAGCTTGGTTACGATGCGTTCATCCAGCCTTCGATAGCGGAAGACGCGCGGACATCGGCCGCGACCTCCGGCTGGCAATTCGAGCCTTTGGAAGGTGAGTCTTTGTGGCGTTCGTCCACGTTTCGCTTTGTAATGGCCGTGTTTGGCATCGGGTTGATGCTTGTGATCACGCGAGTGATTTGCGAGGCGTGCATCGTGTTTTTTCACGTCGCCAATCATGTCAACGATTTAAGACGGATCATGAAGGAACGAGCAGAATGACCTGCGATCCGTGAGTTCCTTCGGCTCGTGATTTCCCGTGCACTCTGATTCGTGCGCCCCGTGACGATATTGATTGGGACTTGATTCAGTGGGAAGTTCCGACACATCCTCTTTCACGTTTCGAATGCGATGAGCCAAGGTGCCCAGTGTTGAACGCCAATCGTGGTCACATTTGTATCCGACGCGAGTTGCGGTCAGGCTTCCGGGCTTCGGATTCGTTTCCGCTATCGCGTCAAATCGTCCGGAGGACGCGATGATGTCGAAACTCACTGTGCTCCGGCAGTGTGCTGATCGCGTGGAGGCGGAAACGATTCGGATTCGTCTCGCTTCGGCCGAGATTCAAGCGTTGATCACTGGAACTGACGCGGGAACTGCGCTGGGATTGGGCGGGGCAGCCACATCGCGTTTGGTAAGGGTAGAAGTCGCACGCGAAGACTATGACCGCGCTAATCAGATCCTGCATGAGGATGATCTGCGAATGCAAGTCGCTGGTCCCTGGGTATGTGGCCGATGTCATGAGCAGAACGAGGCGGCGTTCGATGTCTGCTGGTGCTGTAACAAGATGCGCGGCGAAGACGACTTTCGCGGGCGTAGGTTGGACGTCGATCCAGTGGTCCGTAGCTCTGAACCTTTTTCCGATTCGATGACCGTCGAGGAGGTCGCGACCCAAACAGAAGATCGTAATCCTTACCGGCCGGTGCTCGTTGATGCGACGAAGAAGCCGCCCACGGTGAGACGAGACGTTGATGACGTGGACGAGCAGCAGCAGGAGGCCGTCACGCGGTGCATTCGATCAGCGATCGTGGGAATGCTCGTGTTGCCACCACTCCTGAGTCTGTACTCAGTCTTTTTGCTGCTCAGTCTCGATCGAACGGTCTATCGACACCCGGGTTTCCGCAAGCAAGTCTTGCTGGCGTGGGGCATCAACGTGGTGATCCTGTCGCTTTCAATTGCGTTTTGGACCTTGATTTAGCGACTCCATTTGCCGCTACCCAATTCACGTCAGGCTGCTTCGGTCACACGAAGTGCGGCCATCGCTATATGGCCAGCTTTGTGACCCTCGTTGATCATGTGCTCGGGGTGAGTGAAGTCAAACCAAGGGCAGCTACCGACGTTCGGTTGGATCAACACATCTGCAGCTTCAAGTAGCTGACGTCTCATCAGCCGTTCGCAAATATCGTCGACTCGCATCAGCACTTCGATTGCCGTGTTGCACTTATCGATTTGCGTCAGGTTCTGACCAACGTCGACCGCAATCGTAAGGTCCGAAGCGTACGCTTGAGCGACGACGGTCGGGATGGACTCGATGACCCCAATGTCCGAAAGCAGCATGTCATCCCAAGGCACAGCGGGAAAGATTCCCGGTATGGCGGCCGATGCTTGGACCGCCTTTCGAAGCGGTCCTTTCTCGAGCACCACGCGTTGGCCGCTGAGCAAGTCCACCGCAACAATGCTGAGCGGAATCGGTAGGTCCTGTAAATCAATGTCAGGCAGCAAGTAGGCGATGGATTCTTGTAGCGGTTCGTCCGACATCAGCGATGGGCTGGTGACGGCGCGTGTGAGTTTGCGATGCGCCTTGAGGTACTTTCGCACGCGTCCGTACCAGGAAAAAATTCCTGCGAATGACTCTTCTTCGGGGGACGCGGCGCCGAATAGAATCTTTTGTTTTCGTTGAAAGATCGGCGAGTGCAGAAGCTGGATCGATTTGGAGATCACACGAGTGATGTCCGGTTCAGAGGCGCACAGCGCGCCAACCAGACTTCCCATGCTGACACCAACGATCCGCTCGGTTTGGACTTCTGACTCGCCGATGGCCTGGACAGCTCCAAGATGTGCTAGCCCGCGCGCTCCACCTCCGCCCAACGCGATCACCGCTTTTCGGCGTTTCGCAGTGTTCCCCGCCAATTTTGGTTTCGGGGGGCGGAACAGGTTTACTAGATTCATCGCCTAATCCCAACATGTTTGCTTGGTGGCGTTTCGGCGTTTCGGCTAGGAGCTAACGAAACACCGTCAATCGCATATCGTCAATTCTTGTGGTAAGGCATCAGGATTTCTCCTGAGGTCACATTACGGAGTTCCCTCCAACCTTCGTCCGCGATTTGTCCGCCCAATCGTGTGGATTTCCGGAAATCGTCGTCTGATTCGTGTCCCCCCGTGATCTTGCGTCGAAGTTCGCGGCAGGCCACGTCTCCAGCTGCCCGCGTGATTCCGTCCTCCGAATCTGCGGCGTACAGAGCCGTCACCAGCATCGTGATTGCGTTTTGCAGCTTGGAGGAGAGCGCCGACATTCGGCATTGTCGATCCGCCAGCTTCAGTTGATGGTGACGCATGGTGGCGCTGATCTCGAATGCAGATTTCGAGAGGACGTTTTGAGCGAAGTTCGCGTGCCGTTTCAAGTCGGTCGGCATTTCCGGCAATGGAGTCCAGTGCGCTCCACCAGCGCGATGTCGCAAGTACCAATTCGCGTATGACAGCATCGGCCCTTTCAACGCCCAAGCATGTTTGGGGTTCAATGGGTTGGGCTGTTTGATGTCCAGCGCGTGCAGCGTGCGTCCAATCGGTTCGAAGAAGCGTTTTCCGTGATCCTTGACGAGCGACTTAAAGAATGCCATCCCCAGCATTTCTCCCTCGCCCTCATAAATGCATGGAGCCAAGAACTCATGGACGTTGTCGCCGAATAGATGGCCCTGAAGGAAGGAGCGGCCTCCGTGCGTCTTCATGAAGAGTTCGATTGCAGCTTCCTTCTGTTCCTCGCTGCCGAAAATCTTTGCAATGATGCATTCCATCTCACCGCGATAGCCTTGGTCCAGCAATCCTGAGCACCAATGTGTCAGCGCGTCGCAAGCGACGATCATGCCGGCCATTCGTCCGATCCGTCGTTGGACCAGTTCTCTGCGGTCGATCGCCTGCCCGTAGGTAGAGCGATAGCTTGCCCAGGGAAGCATGTCGGCTAGCATCCAACGCATCGTTCCGGCGGCATTCGCGCACAATGAAACACGGCCAAGATTCAGCCCATGGTAGGCAATGGTCAGACCGTCACCCTTGACGGGACGAAGTCGGTTTTCTTTCGGGACACGAAAATTGCTAAAGACAAGTCCATTGTTATGGGCGCGTCGCAAGGCGTAGATCCCGTACCGATTCAGTTGGAAGGTTTCGTCCTCGTGGTCGGGAAGATCAACGATCAGAACGCTTGGGACGTCCTCGATCTTGCAGACCAGTCCGATCGTTCTTCCTGGAACGGCGTTAGTAATGAATAGTTTCTCGCCGTTGACCACATAGTCGTCCCCATCCAACACTGCGGTCGTCTTGAGTGCCGTGAGGTCACTTCCGGCGCCGGGTTCCGTTAAGGCAAACGCTGATAAACGTGTTCCATCAGCCAACTTCGGTAGGAACCGTCGGCGCTGTTCCTCCGTCCCGAACGAACGAACTGGGTCGACTGCACCGATGCACCCATGCACCGACGCCAAGCCGGCGACGGTTGGATCGATCGACGCCATCTGAGTGATCATCCGCGCGAATTGACGCATGGATGCTCCACTGCCGCCGTACGCTTGATCGACTAAGAGTCCCCAGTAACCGGCGTCACCCAGGTCTCTCAGGACATTGTCCGTGATCTTTTCGGCACCATTGACCAGGGATCCGCGGTCGCGGTGATTGCGGACGAGATTGAGTGACTTCTGAACGACGAGTTGTACGTCCTCCGATGGGATGTCAGGGACACACTGAAACAGCTCCGTGGGAATGGTGCGGTCCCAAACTGCGCGGTGCGCCGGGCTGTTGGTCGTTTGATACTGTGCGGCGAAGAGTCCCTCGACTTGATCGTCGGCTGTATCCAGCACTCCGGTTCGCCGCGCCTCCTCAGCCGAGGCGCCGCCGAGACGGAGGGCGACCTCAGCGAAGGACTGACCCTCACTTGCCGTGGCCGTCGGAGGAACGTTGGAAGGTTGCCCTTTCTTATCAACGTCGACGGCAAGGGTGTCACGATCGGGCGTGCGTTGTTTTGTGTCGTGGTTGAGGCTCATGATCAGAGTTCCTTTCGGTTGGTTCCATGGATACTACGAGCGGATTCACTGGCCAGGTCAGGGGGAAGATGCGAATTCTTGCTGCGCCGCATCGCCGCGACCGAAGAAGCTGTGGCCGAGCGCCGACATCGCGACCAGACGTTGCGGTGGCGCAAATCGCTGGCCGTGAACGCCGCGTAGTCTGCGAAGATTTCCCATGACTTGATGGACGCCAATCGAATCGATGAGATGAAGCGGTCCGCCTCTGTGTGGTGCGAACCCAGTGCCAAGGACCATCGCCAGATCAATCGCCCACGCGTCCGATACGACACCCTCTTCTTGACATTTCACTGCCTCTGAGAGCATTGGGTAGACCAATCGCCTTTGAATGGCGGTTAGACCGTCATCGAGGTAATCGTTGTGGCGAGCCGAAGCTTGCTCGATAGATCCCCAAGGCAGTTTTGCTGCATCCCCACGCTTCCCCTTGCGGTATTCATAAAAGCCGATGCCCGCTTTCTTGCCCAAGTGACCCGACTCAACAAGCGACGCAAACCTTTCGACCACCGGTTCCGCGTCAGGCAGAACTGATTGAAGGGTTCCGGCGACATGATGGGCCACATCCAAACCAACCTGGTCGAGTAACTCGATTGGCCCCATCGGCATCCCAAATCGCCGAATCTCTCGATCCATTTCAGCGATGTCGTAACCCTCGCCAACCATGCGGACTGCTTCCCCGAGGTAGGGGAACAAGACGCGATTGACGAGAAAGCCCGGGGAGTCTGCGGTCACGATCGGTGTCTTGCCCAACGCTTTGACGAAAGCGACGAGTCGGCTGATGGTGGACTCGTCGGTTTCGCTTCCACGTACGACCTCCACAAGCTCCATTCGGTGCACCGGATTGAAGAAGTGAAGGCCGGCGACCTGCTTTTCGCGATGCGTGGCGGATGCCATCCGCGTGATGGAAAGTGATGATGTGTTGCTGGTCAGGATTGCAGCGGGCTGAACCACACGATCAAGAGTGCTAAACACTTGCTGCTTCACGTTCTCTCGCTCAACCACCGCCTCGACGACGAGGTCGCAACCGGCAAGCATCGTTTCATCGCAATCGACCTTGATCTTTTTCTGCAACTCGACTCGCTGAGCGTCCGTCCATCCACGCCGACGTGCGTAATCGACGATCAGTTTTGCGATTCGCTGTCGGCCTGCTTCTGCGGCTTGATCACCAGCCTCCTGTACAACGACGTCAAAGCCACGAATCGCCGAAAGCTGTGCGATGCCCGCGCCCATCGCACCAGCACCCACAACTCCAACACGACGAATAGGGGTGGCGTGTGTTGCTTCGGCACTGTTGGACCACGTTTGCACGGTCCTCGCACGTTCTCTCGCGAAGAACAGGTCGAGTAGATGGCGACAGGTCGGCGAAGCCAATAAGTCGACGAACTCATCTCGCTCGCAAAGAAAACCATTCGGACCTTTGTCGAAGCCAAGCCGGATCGCTCGCAAGGCGCTGCTCAACGCAGGGTAGTGCTTTGATTTCGAGGCGACCTGTCGAGCAGCCATGCGAAGGACGACCGTGCGGCCCAGCCAATTGTCTTCCAGCACCCGCCTCCAAGAGCCGCGGCGCGACACGGAAGCGGCGCGATCGGACAGCAATTGGTCCAGGAAATGCGGAAGGCTCGACTCCCATTCATCAGGACCGTAGGCTCGGTCGATCAATCCGATTTGCATCGCTTCTGAGGCGGATACATGTTTGCCCGTCAGAATCATCTTGATCGCGTGTCGAATTCCGATCAGACGCGGCAAACGCTGCGTTCCACCCCAACCCGGGATCAGACCGAGCTTGATTTCGGGGAGTCCAATTTTGGTCGAGCTATTGTGCCGCGCGACGCGATAGTTGCACGCCAAGGCCCATTCCAGGCCACCACCAAGGCAGGGGCCATGAATCACGGCGACTGTAGGAATCGTCAACCATTCAATGCGTTGAAAAAGTGTTTGGCCAGTTTCGATCACTCGCATGGCATGACTTGCCGATTCAATATTCGCGATTGCGTTCACATCAGCGCCTGCCAGGAAGCCGCTCTCTTTGCCGCTTTGGAAAACGATCAAGCGGATGTCGTCGCTGTTCTCGAACTCGTGGATGATTCGATCCAGTTCCGTTAAGACATCGCGATTCAGGATATTCAGCGCGCGTCCGGGGACGTTCAGGGTGACGGTGGCGACTCCCCGTGTATCGACGGTGACGTCGAAGTTTTTGTAGGGCTGCATATTCATGATTCATTCTCCAATTCAGTTTCGACGACCATCGCGACACCTTGGCCGCCACCAACGCAAAGGGTTGCTAACCCACGACGCTTACCCGCTGCTCTCAACGCGCGAAGTAGCGTCAACACCAAACGTGTACCAGTAGTTCCCACGGGATGTCCCAACGCGATCGCTCCACCATGCACGTTGACGATTTCCGGCGGGAAATCCCCAAGGGCCTGGCTAAGTCCAAGTTCGCGTTCCGCGAAAGATTTTGATTCGAAGGCGCGACGGCAAGCGATCACTTGAGCGGCAAAAGCCTCATTGATCTCGATCAAATCGAAATCGCTCATGGACAGTCCCGTCTGCCGCAGCAACTTGGATGTCGCATACACCGGCCCCAGCCCCATGTGATCAGGTGCGCATCCCGCCACCGCGTAGCTGGAGATGTATCCGAGCGGAGGTGACGGAAAGCGTTGGGTGTTTTGACACGATGTCAGTGCTAGCGCAGCGGCCCCGTCCGTTAAGGGGCAACTGTTGCCGGCAGTCACCGTGCCGTCACGATCAAATATCGGACGCAATTTGGCGAGTTGTTCCAGCGATTGCCCACGCCTCACACCGTTGTCTTTCTCCATCTGCGTGCCACCGGGAATGGAGGTCACGACGATCTCGCCGGAGAGAAAGCAACTGTCCTGAGCAGCTTCTGCTTTCTGGTGACTCTCCAACGCAAATTGATCCTGTTCCGCGCGGCTGATGTCGAATTCGTTTGCCAGCAGCTCTGCCGTTTGTCCCATGTTCAGCCCCGAAACTGGATCGGTCAGGCCGAGCTCAATCCCAATGA
>JBPCVD010000312.1:0-4071 GCA_051010815.1 Rubripirellula sp. | reverse complement strand
CGATCTTGCGACTGTATTGGCCGTGATCGTTCCGGGTCCGATCGTCGGGATGCTGGTGGTGCGTCTATTTCAGTGGCCGATCCCAGGGTTCCATGCGATGTACCAGCAGTCGTTGGTCCCAACTCTGATCGCCTTGTTGGTTCGTGCCGTTCCTATTTCCTATTGGATCATGAGGGCAGGCTACCGGGGGATTGGGGCTCCCGTCCTTGAAGCGGCGCGGCTCGATGATTCATGGTGGCGTCGTTTGTGGCGTGTCGATTCCCGAGTACTCATGGGCAGTTTGTTGGTTGCCGGACTCGCCTCGGCAGTCGTCGCGACGGGGGATGTGCCAGTCACACTACCGGTGGCACCACCTGGCGTCACGACAGTTGGAACCCGCCTATTCGGACTTCTGCACAGCGGTGCCCGCTACCAGGAAGCCGCCCTGGCGATATGGTATTTGGCAGCAGTCGTTGCGATCTCGCTGTTCATTTCGCAACGGTCATTCGATTTGCATGGTAAGTTGAAGTAGTCCTGTCGCGCTCTTCGTTTCAGAAATCCTCTTGCTGCGAAATTCTATGCCACGGTTGGTGATGCTCTCGTTCGGTTTACTCTTCCTGGTGACGACGCCAACCGTCGTCATGGGCGTCGAGTCGATCACCTTTCGAGTCGAGGATCAACAACGCTCCGCGACAGGTCGAATCCTGGTGGAGGCTCAAGACGGCGGGGTGATGCTTGAGGCCGACGATGGCCGAATCTGGACCTTGCAACCCGAAGACATCGTCAGTCGCAAGCAGACGGATGCGGCCTTCGAGCCCGTTGCTGCGGACGAGTTGGAAGAGCGAATGCTAGAGGAGCTGAAGGATGGGTTTCAGGTTTACCGTACTCAGCACTACATGATCGTTTACAACAGCAGCGAGGGGTACGCCAAGCAGGTTGGGGCCTTGTTTGAGCAGCTGTATCGAGGCTTCTTTACCTACTGGAAGAACCAGCGTTGGAAGTTGCCCGAGCCCGAGTTTCCGTTGGTAGCTTTGGTCTTGAAAGACCATCGATCTTTTCTCACCCATGCACGAGGTGAGATTGGCGAAACCGCCAACTCGGTGATCGGTTACTACCACTTGGGTAGCAATCGCATGACGACGTTCAACGTGCCCGACTGGGAACGTAATGTTGCGACCATCATCCACGAGGCCACGCACCAGCTTGCCTACAACTGCGGTATGCAGCGACGTTTCGCCGATAATCCAATGTGGGTCAGCGAGGGATTAGCGACGTTCTTTGAATCACCCGATCGCCGTAACCCGGGAAAGTGGCGCAGCATCGGGCGTGTGAACCAAGTCAACTTGATGCGATGGCACAAGTACTTTCCCAATCGTCCCGCGGAATCGCTGGCCACCTTGCTGGCCGATGACATGCGATATCGAAATGGCGGGACGGCAACCGCCGCCTACGCGGAAGGTTGGGCGTTGACCTACTTTTTGATCAAGACAAAACGAAAAGAGTACGTCGCGTACCTGCGAATGTTGAGTGCGGGGAAGCCGGCGGTCGAAAAGACGAAGCGTCAGCGTATCACCGAGTTCGAAACGGCCTTTGGCATGAAGCTGGTCGACATGGACAAGGCGTTCGTCACCTACATGCGCCGCGTGCGATAACGCGTGAACGATTCGCGTCGAGCGAAATCGCTCAAGCAGCTAAGGTCGGCCCGCGGCGAACGCGTGCCAGGATGCGGTGATCGAGCTGCCGTCCAGCAGACGACCGGGCGACAATAGAGGGACGACGCAGACGATTGCTGGTCTGCGTAAGCCGGCTATTGGTCTGCGTAGACCAGCGTGCTCTCTTCCTTGGTGACTGGCACGGTGCTGTGATCGCTGACGACCACCGCACGCACGATGTGGGTACCGTCCACTGTGCCTTTCACCCGAAGGCGATATTTCAAGTCTTCGCCCGGTGATAGTTGAGCCTTCGGTTGGAAGGCGACGAGCCCGTTGCTGTCCATGCCAGCTTCGGCATCTGCACTGACCAGTTCCAGGCCGGCCGGAAGTTGCAGCTGAACGCGAACGTTGCTATCCGCCTTCGAGCCACTGTTGGTGACATGAATTTCGTACGTCGTTTCGGCGCCCAATTCGATGGGGCCACCGGGGTTGGTGATGGCGAAACTCAGTTCCGCAAAACCCTCGACTGTCATGTTGCGTTCACTCTTGACAGCCACTCCCAAGTCGGCGTGGGCGTCAATCTTGATTGCTTGCTCACCCGGTTCGACGGGCAGGAGTGTCAGCGGAACAGAGCCGCTTCCACCTGCCGGCAGCGACGCGAGTGACCAGAAGACCGCGTGTCGAGAAGGATCATACTGCCCCTCGTAATCCGTGCTCACGAACGTGAATCCACGATCGAGTTGAACGGAGATTTCGATGTTCGTTGCATCGGCCGTTCCAGCGTTGGCGACGTTCAGTTGATACGTTGCCTTTCGCTCGAGGAATCGACGCGATGGGCCCGCCAGTTCGATCTGCAAGTCTGGGGCGACGACCTGAACAGCGACACTGTGTTCGGCCGTCAGTCCGTCTTCACCTGTCAAGCGAATGGTGTTCTGGACGATGCCAGGTTTCACCGCGCGAAGTCGCAGGACCTGGTTGCGAACTTCACCGGGAGCCAGGGACCCGAGTGCGTTGTCGAGTTGCCGGCCTTTGGGGTGATCGAGACCCTCGGGGACATCTTCCTGCAGGACGACATTGGCAGCCTCGCCCGTGCCTGGGTTGGAGACTTCCAATTCAATTTCGAGTTGTTGACCGATCAGCACGGTCTCGGGAGCTCGTTGAACGATCTTCAGCTCGGGGCGTGTTGCGATTGTGCGAACCGATGCGGCCGCCTCGAAGCTCACCCGAGCGACGCTGCCAAGTTCACCTTCCTGCTCAGGAACCAGCTGCATGGTGACGGTACGTTCGTCGCCCGCTGGCATCGCACCAAGTTGCCACAGCAACATGTTTCCTTGTTGGATCGGCTTGGGGGAGGCATCGATCAGACGCATGCCGGCTGGAACGCGGTCGTGGACCTCAACGTCCAATGCTTCGACAGCACCAACGTTCTGCACGTGAATCACAAAGGAAGCTGGCTTGCCAACCTTCACCTCGGCGGGAGCTCGTTTTTGAATGATCACGCTGGGAGTTTGGGCACCTTCGAGACGACGTTCGCCCGGTGCATCGATCGTGGCCGTCGGGTCGATTGCGATCGCGGTGTTGGGCTGTGCCATCCCGGTTGGCTGATTTGCGTATCCGACGGGGGCACCGTTGACGCCTTGAGACAAACTTGCCATTCGCTCTGGCGGTTGCATGCTGGTAGGGCTTCCGGCTGGATTTCCAACGGTGTTACCAACTGGGGCCATCGTGTTCTGGTCCATGCCAATCGACGTTGGCGCGGGAGCGCCATAGCCTTGTCCCGGTGAAGGGTCGGCTGCCATGCCGGGCATCGACTGCCCGCCGAAGCTTTGGGGACCGCCCATCTCGGGCGCTGCATTTCCAGCTTGCATGCCTGGGTCGGCTGCAAGGGAGTCGGTTGCAAGGGATCCCGTTCCCGGTGTTCCTTGTGCGAAGGTGTCGCCGGCAGGCATTTGACCGTAGTCGCCCGCTGGAGATCCTTGGCCGAGGTTCACGTCTGGGCTTTGCGTACCGTTGGCAAGGGCTGCACCTGCGACCGCTCCAGTGACCGCACCCGCGATTGCTGCTGGGGCCGCGTCGGCGCTTCCGCGAAGCATGTTTGTGCTCGGGTCTCCGCCTCGAAGCATATTGGTCGGGCCTTGGTCGGCCGCGGACGGAGCATTAGGATCGGCAGAGAGCGCGGCGGGATCGCCGCCCATCGTCACAGGATCACTGCTCGCTGACTTGAATGGATCGGAAGTGTCTGCGGTGGGCGCGGCGGCTGCCGCATCGAATTGCATCATCGCCGGGTCTGCAGCTGCTGACATAGGGTCAGCGGGACCTCCTTGTTCGGCAGCGAAGAATTCCATCTCTGGAACTTCTGCCAATTGTGCTTCGGGAATCGGTTCCCCAGGAGGGTCCGGTCCGGCGGCTGCTGAAGCGGGTGAACCTGGGAAGGTCATGG
>JBPCVD010000311.1:0-3537 GCA_051010815.1 Rubripirellula sp. | reverse complement strand
CCTCCGGACGTTCCACTTCCAGTATCGGCAGTATGCTTCGCCCGTGCAGCTTGTATTCGTCGAAATTCGTCTGCGTCCAATCCAACATGGTGGGCGTGAGATCGGTGAATGCAACCAACGCTTCGCTGGTCATTCCCGGGCTCTTGGATCCGGGACGACGGACGACGAAAGGCACACGCCCGCCCGGTTCGTAATGGGTCCCCATCGCGCCGGGCTCTGAAGTCCCATGATCGGCGATGAAGATCACTAGCGTATCGTCAGCATGCCCGCTCGATTTCAACGCAGACAATACCTCACCAACGCCAAAGTCCATTCGCGTGATCTGCTGATAGTAGCCTGCCATACCTTCGCGAACCTCAGCGTTGTCGGGCAAGAAGGAAGGCGGTTTGATCGACGAAGGATCGTAAACCACCGGCTCGTAGCCTGCGATTTCCTTACGGACTCCCCAACCAGATCCATCAATGGAGGTCGGGTGCGGGTCACTGAAGGACATGACGAGAAAAAAGGGATCGTCTTCGGACTCGCGGAAAAACTGCTCCGCCTGCTTCGCCATCCAGACGACATCGCGCGAACTTCCCCTCGGCTTGAAATCGATCGGATAACTTTCGATGGGACGGATATGGTCTTTGCCAACCAAGCCCGTCCGATAGCCATTTCCTTTCAACATCGAGAACACCGTTCTCACTTCCGGACGTAGTTCCTGATTGTGCTCTCGATGCGGATGGGCGTACTGGCCGTTGGCGTGGGTCAACAAGCCGGAATAGATCACCGCACGACTTGGTCCGCACGACGCAGTGGTGGCAAAGGCCTGCTTGAACCGAACCCCTTCACGGGCCAGACGATCGATGTTTGGTGTTTGAACAATGGTATTTCCGTAGCAACCAGTGTCGTACCACGATTGATTGTCGGAGATGAGCAGCAGCACGTTGTTCGCCGAAGCAATCGTTGGAACGACGATCGCAGCGGTCAACGCTGTCATTAGAAGCCTGTTCATGAACATCTCTAGATGCGAATGAAGATTCGTTTTCGATACATCCACAGTAACACAACCCAGAAAAAGGCGGCGACCAGAATCGATTCGACGCAGGGTCGCCAAACGCCGACCGCCTCCCAAAATGACTCCGGCAGATGTGTTCGGAACAAGCCGCGAGCGAACGGCTTCATCAATTGGCCCATGAAGTATGCCGCGATGGAATTGGTGCCAACGACGACAAAGAACACGGTCCAAAACTGCTTCCAGCCCTTGCAGTCGATGGCCCAGTACAAGAAGGCAAGAAGCCAGATGACGTAGGCACCGGAAAAGAGCGTCCAGGACGGAGTCCAAAGTTTCTTGACAATCGGACAAAGGGGCGACCAAGCCAAAGCGACGACCAGGCATATGAGCCCGCCCAACAACAACCTCCGTAACTTGACGCATTCGCTCACCTCCCGGTCCTTCAGCAACTGACCGCAGAGGAGTCCAAGCAGCATCGTGACGAATGATGGAACAAAGTTCAGCGTGGAGTAGGCGCGTCCCGTGAACTCCGTGGCGCGAGGAAAGAGGTTCAGAAACCAAAGGTCAAAACGCTGTGGCAGGCTCGTGCCATTGTCGAATCCCCAGGGTCTCATCATCAGCCAATACACGAATAGGACTACAGCACCAATGATGAGTTGCGTCGTCGGTTTTCTTCCGATCAGGAAGAAGAGAAAGCCGTAGCCTAGGCCGATTTGACTGAGGACATTCGTGAACAACCAGTTCGTCTGTGGTTTGCCCATCGATTGCAACAACACGCCAAGCAACACCAGAACCAACGCCCGTATCCATGCGTGTGAAAGGCGGCGAAAGTAAGAGTCACCAAGTTGCTGGCGTTTTCCATATGAGTACGGCATGGAAACGCCAACCATGAACATGAATGCCGGCTGTATCATGTCCCAGAGCGAAAAGCCAAACCACTTGAATTGACTCAGCCATTCAGGGTGAGTGGTGTTGAACTTCAGCCATTGCATGATGGCGTTGTCTGGATAACTATTCGCTACCTTCGCCAGACCAAACCCGCCTGCAAAGAGTGCGAACATCACCATCCCGCGGTAGACGTCAAGCGAAAGCAGACGTTTCGCGGTTGCCTGGTCAGAATCAGACTCGGTCGTACTCATCTGTCGTTGGTTCCAATCGCGGGTAGGAACGCAGGGAGGAGTTTTTCATCCCTTGACCGCGAGACAGGAAGCAGCGGACTCGCGTTGCATGCGCTAACAATGTAGCGGAGGTATGACGGCAATTTGGTCCGGGATTGCCGCTGGCGATCGAAATGATCGCAGCGAGCGCCGTCGGCAGCCATCTCATAGTGGAAGGCCGAGAGATTCCAATGCGTGATTGTGCCGTGTCAGCACGTCGCGAAGTGTCTCAAAGTCGAAGTGGCTTCGTTGCCGAAGTGCGACTCGCGCAGAACACGGGCATTTCGGCGCCGAGGACTTGCTGGTGTGTTTCAATCGCCAACTCTGGCGTGTTGCTCTCTTCGGACAGATGTGCCAGACAAACCCACTTCAGCTTCGGTGAGGCAGCGCGACGGATCAACTCGGCCGCATCGTGATTCGAAAGATGGCCTTGAGAGCTTCGGATTCGTCGCTTGAGACTTTCGGGGTACAGACTGCCCGCCAACATTTCTAAATCGTGATTGCTCTCGATAAAGACAGCATCGAGGTCAGAAAGGATTTCATCCAGTTCGTCGAATACGTGCCCCAGGTCAGTGAGAATCCCGATTCGGTGCAGGCCATCGTCAATGACGAAAACAACTCCGTCGGCCGCATCGTGTGGAGTCCGGACGGTCTCGATTCGGACCTCATCCAAGACGAAAGTGTCCCCCGCGCCGAAGTGTCGTACGTCGTGCAGAGATCCCAATTTGATTTTGCGCCGCGCGGCATCCAGTGTCGCCGCGGTGACGTAGATTGGGATCCCAAACTTCCGTTGGTAAATGCCCATGCATTGTGCATGGTCGCTATGATCATGAGAGATGATCAAGGCATCAACGTCGCGGATGTCGCGGCCGTGAGACGCCAAGCGGTGCTCGGCCTGTCGCCCGCTGATCCCGGCATCGAAGAGGAGACGTTTGCCGCCAGCTTCCACATAAATGCAGTTGCCGCTGCTTCCCGATTGCAATGCGATGACTTCCATGGTTCGCGATCATAAACCCAAGGGGGCAAAGCGAGCAATCCGATGTCGAATCCCCATCAGTTGTCATTGCAATCAATAGGCGCATCGAGATGGGTACGCAGACGTTCCATTCCCCTCAAAAAGCCCGCTCGACCGCGTTCAAGCGCGACTACCGAGATCCACCGAAACCGGGCGGAACTTCACTCGAGACCCACCGGATCGGCCTCCCCGTACGCTGAGATTTCGAACTCCAGGCGAACGTACGCAGACGATCCGCTCCCTGTGACGGACTCGGATGGCTCCGCGACAGATTCGATTCCGATGTCGATCGCTGGCTGAAGAGGACGCCGCCGCGTCGGCGGGAATCGCGATACCATGGCTGTCCTCTGCGAAGGGACGCAAGGCTAGAG
>JBPCVD010000310.1:0-9496 GCA_051010815.1 Rubripirellula sp. | reverse complement strand
GCCAGCCGAATGCCAAGGCACAGCCGAATGCCAAGGGCCAGCCGAATGCCAAGGCACAGCCGAATGCCAAGGCACAGCCCGACGCGAAGTAGGTTCGCTGAGCTGCCTAAAGGCTGAATGCTACTTTCGCCATGTGGGGCGTTTGCGTCGAGCCTTGGGGTGATGCGTCACGATCCTAAACGTCGCATCGCGACCAGATAGTTTGCGACCAGTGGGCCGAGTCGTGGGGCGAACAATCTTCGCACGCAAACGTTCGTGTGTCTCGAGGTGTTCGTCATCAAGTTCGAATTCGACCCAAAGTTCCACCTCGGGATTGATCTTCTTTGAGACACCGTTTTTGGTGATGTTGCCGTCCCAATCCATGGTGTGAAAGAACACATCGTCTTTGAAATCTTCGGCTTGGATAAAACCAAACTTTCCATCTTGTTCGATGAACATGATCTTGCCGAGTCGACGGCGTTGAATTCGGAATCGTTTCTTGACTCCTTCTTCTTGGTCACGGTCGTCCACGGCGAGGTTCTTTCCCAAAGATACGGAGGAGGGCAGAGAGGTTTGTCCGGGACTATTCGCGAATCCCGACACCGAAGCCCTTAGTTTAGCTCGCCAGCCGCGATTACATCAGGGATGCCCAGCCACCGAGCGAGCGAACGAGAGGTTGCCCGGCGAATAATGCTTGGCCACATGCTTTTTGCTGAGGTAAAAACGTCATCGACAGTCGCCGGTACCAGGTGCCAGACCCCTGCCGCAATTTCCTTTTCCAACTGATTCGGTTCCCAGCCAAGGTGCCCAACGATCAATCGACAATTGTCGGTGCTGCGCTTGAGCAGGTCTTCGAGGTGCTGCTTTTGAGCGGCAACATAAATTCCTTCCCCCGTTTCAGCCTCTGCATACTTGCTGACCTGATGCACGGCGACCACGGGACCTGAAAGCGGCCCCCCGAAGTGGAGCATTCTCCATGGCAGATTCCCGAATTGGCTGTCAGAAATTTCGAGATCTTCACCATCAAGTTCCGTCTCATCCGCATCCCCCGCGACGGGGGTCAAGCGATTAGTCGGGCCCTTTAGGGGTTTGTTATCGTCGCCTAGGACGGCACGAAGAGCGTCTGGATCGGGTTTTATGGGTCGATTTAGCATAACACCGATGACGCTGGTCTCATCTTCATGCACGACCAAACAGACGCCTCCGGCGTACATCGGATCGGTCACTAGGGAGGAGGCAACTAACAAATTGCCCGTGAAGGATTCCTTCATGAAAGACTCTGGGAATGAAGGTTGCTGTCATGTTGGCAGGAGATCGCCAGATACATTCAAAATGAGGCAAGCTGCGCGCCAAACGCGGAAATTCGCGTCTTTTCGTACGCTGTAGCCTTCTGAAACGAGCCTCCCGTCGAGGGTGAATCAGGTCATTTGCGGAGGAACTGCTGCGTTGAGGGATGCAACAAACAGGACAATGATCGTGCCCCCTGGGTTCAGCCTGAGGCTTCAATCCTGCGGAAATCCGTGCTTGGCTGGAAGCTTCACGCAGTTCTTACGTGCTTCACTATTTTGAATCGGCAAGTCCAGACTGGCTGGTGGGCAAGAGAAGTTGGCACCTTGCGGCCACAATGAATCGCGATCGGCTCAGCACACGTTGGGCAGGTTGGTCTGCTGCTTCACGAAAAGATTCGGAACTGGGGACTTGGCGGCGCGAGGGTTTTAGCTTCAAAGCATGTCCATCGGATCGATGTCGATCACATATTGGACATCGTCTTTTTCTGCGATCGTAAATGTTTCCGTTGCTTTGCGAATCGTTTCGCCAAGGTGAGCCGCCTCAACGGATTGCAGCAGGATATGAAAACGGTACTTGCCTCGCAGTTTCGAAATCGGTGGTGGTGCTGGACCCAAAATCCGGACTTCAACACCCAGTTTATCGCGGGCCGCTTCCAATCGCGCAAGCAGAGCATCTGCGACCGCTTCGGTGATGTCTTCCACGACCCCACGAATGATGATTCGGCCGACGCTTCCGAGTGGCGGGTAATTGAACCGTCGTCTGACGGCCATTTCGTCCTTTGCGAATTGGTCATAGTCGTGACGCGACGCAGCTTGAATGGCAGCGTGTTCCGGTGTGAAGGTTTGCACGATCACACGCCCCCCTCGATCACCTCGCCCCGTTCGACCCGCGACTTGGGTCACAAGTTGAAAGGTGCGTTCCGCGGCGCGGAAATCGGGGAAGTGCAGGGCACTATCGGCGTTGATCACGCCGACCAACAGTACGTTGGGAAAATCGAGTCCCTTGGCGATCATCTGTGTGCCGAGCAGGATATCGAGGTCGCCGCTGCGGAACATGGAAAGTACGCGTTGATGACTTCCGGGACGTCGCATCGTATCACTGTCCATTCGTGCGATGCGTGCCGTTGGGAACTTCGCTTTGACTTCCACTTCAAGTCGCTGCGTTCCAAGGCCCCCATAGCGAATCCCATCAAAGCGACATGCGGGGCACCAGGGTGGTGTCGGGATCGTAAAATCACAGTAATGGCAAATTGCTTTTCCGCCGTCCCGGTGATGCGTCAAAGGCATGTCACAGTCGGGGCATGCAACCACATGTCCACAGGAGGGGCATTGAATGGTGGTCGCGAATCCACGCCTGTTTAACAACAGGATGATTTGCCCACTCTCTCTCAAAGTCTCTTGGATCGATGAGTGCAGTGGCCTGCTAATCGATCCTGACGTGCGATCGTCGCGAACGCGAAGGTCCACAAGTTGAACGTCGGGCATGGGAAGATCGTTGACACGCGTAGGTAGTGGTACCAGTTCGGCGTGTCCCGTCTGCGTTGCCTGCCACGACTCCAGTGAGGGCGTTGCAGAACCTAGCACCAGCGGGATACCGAGGGACATCGCGCGGGCATGCGCTACTTTCCGAGCATGGTATCTCGGTTGGGTATCCTGCTTGAAGGATGCGTCATGTTCTTCATCCAGAATGATCAAGCCCAGTCGTGGAAACGGCGCAAAGACCGCGCTACGCGGGCCAACGACGACTTGTACTTCTCCGCGATGAATTCGTTGCCATTGAAAATGTCGTTCCGCAGGAGTCATCTGACTGTGCAAGACGGCGACCGACTGAAAACGTCGCTCGAATCTTCCGCGGGTCTGAGGTGTAAGACTAATTTCCGGAACGAGGACGATCGCCCCGCGGCCGAATCGCACCACGTGCTCAATCGCTCGAATGTAGACCTCGGTCTTCCCGCTTCCGGTGACGCCATGCAACAAGAGCGTCTTGCCCTCTGAGCTATCGACGGCGCATGTGATTCGTTCGAGCGCTTTGGATTGATCATCCGTCAACGTCAGCGAACGCTCCGTTTCCCCGTCACTCACCTGCCACCGAGTTGGCATCCCCGCTGTCATTTCGCGTCTCACTTCCGATCGAAGCAAGCCCTTTTTCTGGAGCCTCCGGATGGGATCCTGAGTGCACTCCGCTTCAACCATCAATTGCGAGGAGGTCATCGGGCGAGCCGCAGAGATGAGATGTCGTATGACGGCCTGTTGTTTGCGAGGAAGCTTGTCGATGACTCCCTCGTCGAGAGCCTCGTCACGCGGCGTAAAGTAGGTGCGTTCGCGAGTGCCGGCATTGCTGCGGACACTCGACGGAATCAACGTATCGAAAACTTGCCCCGTAGGAGCTTGGTAATAGTGGCTCATCCAGAGCACGAGACGTACCAGCGGTAGATCACATAGTGGAGCTTGATCGACGAGCTTCGCGATATCCCGAAGGGCACGATTTGACGTCGCTGACAAATCGGTATGCGTGCACCAACCGCTCATCGGTTTTCGGCGTTTGCCGAGTGGAACCTGGACCCGCATTCCAGGCTGAAGTTGTTCACGCATGGAGTCAGGAATTCGATAGTCATAGGGGCCATGTGGGGCCTCGCTGAAGACGACCGTAGCAACGGCGACGGTCTCGTTTTCACCCAGCTCCCATGGTGGCGGATCAGTTTCGAACAGTTCGACCTGATGGGACTTCGAAGAATTCGATTCAGATTTCGGCAACCGCGTACTTTGCGATTGCGGATCAGCCGCCGCTGGATCCGTGTTTCTCGGCTCGTTAGGCCCTGGCATGGGAGTCATGGGAGTGAGAGAGCGGCGACTGGTAAAACTAGAGTTATCGGTCAACATAGTGGATGTTCCAACCCGTTGGAGAAGTTCGTCCCTTTGCCGGCGTTGGCTAGACTGTCAGAGTGTGGGCGATACCTTGGCGGTGCTTTGTCCCGACTGGCGCTACGAATGCGTCAGAGGGAGTCCAAGTGTCTTTCGTGTGCTGTCGTGACATTTTCGGACAGGTCGGGACACGTTTGGTCATTACCTCCACCCTTCACGCAAGAAGCCTACATCCATGCGAATCGGAGTTTTGGGTGGTTCTTTCGATCCCCCCCACATCGGGCATCTCTGGATTGCGGAAGCTGCCCTTGAATCGCTGGAACTCGATGAGATTCGATGGATTCCGGCCGCAATCTCACCCTTGAAGCCGAATGGGCCGACGGCGACGGCGGAGCAGCGTTTGCAAATGCTGCGACTGGCCGTCTCTGGATGTCCAGACTACGAAGTGGATGATCGCGAATTGCAGCGCGGACGCGTGAGTTACACCACGGATACGTTGGATGAACTGAAGGCTGAGCTTCCGCAGTCCGAGCTATTCCTGATCATGGGAAGCGATTCGCTGGCCACGATTCGGCAATGGCACGAGCCGGCGAAGTTGTTGCGTTTAGCGACGCTTGCCGTCGTTCAACGTGGAGGCGACGAGACAAGCGATCTCGGTGTCCTCGACGGATTGGCGGAACACGACGCACTGAAGGCGATCGAGGACGCCAGGATTCCCATGCCGCTGATCGAGTTGTCCAGTCGCGAGATTCGGAAACGTGTTGAACAGAATCGAAGCATTCGATTTCGAACGACCCGCTCGGTTGAAGCTTACATTCAAGCTGAGCGGATCTACTCCGAAAGATCTTCGGCGGACATCCAATCGACTAAGAAACTTGATTGATGCCCTTGGCGATCTTGAGCGTGTCGTCAACAAGGATGTCGACACGTTCCTGGATCGTTTCGTCCGCGAGTCGATCACCCTCAAAAGACTCGCCAGTCGCGTAGATGAACCTCGGGACGATCAGGCAGCGAAAATCGAGCATCAGACTATTCGCGAGCCCCATCGCCGACATATAGCTGCCCTGGCCACCGGCGGCCAGCATCATGCCAACGACTTTTCCGGTCCAAGCTCGTCCAGTCAACTCCACGGCATTCTTGGCAGCCGAGTTCACGTCGTAGTTGTAAACCGGCGAGGCGAGCAGGATCGCGTCCGCCTCCGTAATCATCCCGCTTAACTGTTGGACGTTGCTGTCACCATAGGCGGTGGCACCATCGCACAAAGGAAGCGGAGTCTCTGAGAGGTCAAAGAGAGTGACCTCTTCCTCAAGTGCTCGTAGACGATCGACACATGCGCGCGCCATGATGCGGCTACGGCTGTCTGGATGGAGACTTGTACTGATCACCAGGATCATGGATGGACGCCTTCGAGCGGAATCGATTGGAGGTCAACCAATGCTCGCAGAACCGTCGTCCATTGTCGACCTGACGAGATTTCAGGATGCGATTTGCTGCGCCCGAAAGCTCATCGTTTGTCGTCGACGAAGACTCGTTCAGGTCAAGATCGAAAATCGCTACCAAGCGCCGGCGAGTTCTTCGCCGTCCATTCCCAGCCGATTTCGAAGCATGTTGAACTGATCGTACATTCGCTCACTGCTACTGTGGACGTGCTCAGCTTCCGTGATGAACTGAATGTCTTGGTCGGGGTACACGTCGCCCTCGATCAATGCTGACTTGAAGTGATCAAGCGGATCGCCGTACGTGATCAAGAGTTTGTGCTCATCCAGCTGGACTTCCTGTCGTTTGGCAGGATTGATCACTGCAATGCCTGTGCAACCGTCGTTCAGAAGTAGTTCCTCGAACTCGAGCAAAATGCTCTTGAGCACGGGCATATCGATGTGCTCACGATACAGGTCTTCGTGCTCTCCGCTGGCGTGGTGACTGGTTTCCAGAACCACATCAACCACGGCGCCGAGAGGTTCGATAAGATCCAGAAATAGATCCATCAGAGCACCTCGAGTCGCGGATGCCATGATCACAGGCGTCCGATTCCCGCTGCTCTCATCGACGTATTCATCGAACCGAAAACCCTGTTTCGGTACGATTTGAAGGTCGTAAGAAGGACGAATCGCGTCGGTGAGATCGAACACGCCATAGGAATTGATTCCCATGTGTGTCTGTAGTTCGTCATCGGAAAGGGACTCGAAGCTTCCGTTCGAAGCACCTCGAAGCGTGTCGTCGCTCATCCCATTGCGTAGGATGCGTTTCAGAAAGCCCATGGTGAATGCCGGTCTCTTTGGCTGGGAATAAGTGCAGTGGCGAACGCCGGAATGTGGAATCAGCACGATGTCTGATCACTTACAACCAACGTTAGGTCACTTCCGCGAGACGGCTTTGTGATCCACAAAAGCTTCGGTGAAAGCTCAACAAAAGTGTTCGGAACAGATCACGCAATACGATCGTTCCGCGCAAACGTTACAACCGGGCTCCCCGCAAATCATCGTTGGACGCGGCGTTGGGGGTCTCATAAGAGGTTCGTGCGAGCTAGATATATAGTGAGCTCAAATTCTGTTTCGAAATCCAACCATGGCTGCGTGATTCCGCAGAAACGTAACGTGATTTTCAACCCACATCACATTCACCGATGCGCACGACTTCTGATTCTCCCTTGGCTGTTTGCAGTTGGATGTGACATTCCGAAACGGCCACCACTGAAACGAGGTAAGACCGAGGATTCGCTTGCCGCGACAGATCTGTCAACAGTTGAAGGTGATCGTCGTTCGCTGACCGATCCCGCTGCGTCTGATTATGAATTCACTGGCCGGTGGGAAACCTGGGACGCCTATTTCGTTGCGGGACGCCGTGTTGGGTATAGCCATTTGGTTGCCGAACCCCGAAGCGCGCGACAGCAAAGCGACGTGCGATATACAGTCGAGAGCCGGCTGTACTTGAGCCAGGGGAACTCGCGAATCCTGCAAGATCTGAAGCAGACGAGTACGGAATCGAGCACCGGCTCGCTCGTCGATTTTGAAAGCGTGGTTCAGTTTGGACCCGTTGTGTCACGGGCGTCAGGTGACGTCGAAGACGGGACGCTTCGAATCACAACGACACGTGGTGCTAAGAAAACGACACGACGCATCCCGTGGGAAGCTAGTTATCACGGACTGGTGGCGTTAGAGCAGTCGCTCCGACAGACGCCTCTGCTAGAGAAAGGGGAGCAACGCGAACTCAAAATGTTGCTGCCAGGTCAATATGTGCTGGCAACGGCGCGTATGCGTTGCAATGGGATGGCGTCGGTTCCATTGTTCGATGGGAAGCAAGCAGCCTTGTTGGAAATCAATTGCGAGATCGAAGTCGACGGCAAGCCATTAAGTTATTCGACGATTTGGACGGATGAGACCGGCTCGATCGTTCGCACTTATTCGCCATCAATCCGGATGGTCGCTTATCGAACGGACGAGATGACGGCGAAGCAGGTTCCTGATGACGATTATGTTCCGTTGTCCATCAAGATTGATGGCGAGGAGAAGACTTCGAAATCGGGCGCTGGCACATCGACGTTCCGAATATCCTCGAACCGCCGAAGGGCGGAGACGCCTATGACGATCGACCGCGTGCCAGGTCAACGCATGGTGGAATTGGAGAGTGGTGTCTTTCAGGTGCAAGGCGGCCGAAAGAAGCCAGGACAGGATGCTGCTGAAATTCCGGCACCACTCCCGCAGCTGGCGGACCAGGATCCAAACAATATCGTCGATTTCAATGATCCGTACATGCGCCGCCTGTCGGATGCCTTCTCAATGGAGCAGTCGCCGCCAGACGAGGTCGCTGTCGAACTTGCTCGGGTTGCAGGTGAGCTCGTGAAGCGAGACCAGGAGTATCAAGGGATCGTCAGCGCATCGAAAACCGTTGAACGTGGGAAGGGCGACAGTCTCGCTCGCTCCATTTTTCTGGCGGCGTTGCTACGAGCGCGCGGCATGCCCTCCCGTGTGGCACTTGGCGTGCGGCAATCCGACGCCAATGATTCAGCAGGCGGATCGCGGATGGTCTTTCACGCCTGGACGGTCGCCTATGTGGGAGACCGGTGGATAACACTTGACGTCGACGACCAAGGATTGGCCGCGCCGGGTCGAATCGCATTCGCCACGACCGATCTAAGTGGCGAAGATGCGTACGCCGCGATGGTCCCGCTGATGAGCCTGATCCGGCGAGTCAAGATTGAGCAGATTGACTGAACTCTTAGCTGACACGCCGATTCCACCCATGGATTTCGATGTGTTTGGCGACCGCATCCAACAACGGATCGATGGTTTCGGACTGGATGCTGTGCGGAGGTGCCCACTGATGCCAGTGAGCTGACTCATGCTCTGTGAGAGTTAGATTGGGCTTTGATGTCACCAGTCCAAGAAAGTAGCGGACCTGCTTCTCAAATGTCTGCTCACCCGATTTCTGGTAGCGAACGGGGTAAATCAGTTCGAAACTGAAAATTGGATCGAGCTGAATCGTATCGGGATCAATCCCCGTTTCTTCCTCCGTCTCGCGGAGCGCCGTCTGCCGAAAAGATTCGCCTTTGTCACAATGACCTTTTGGCAAATCCCAACGGTCGGAGTGCCGCATGAGCAGAAACTCGGGGGACGCATTGCGATGTGTGACCAGCAAGACTCCCGCAGCAGTCACTCTTTGGCCTGGCACCTTTTTCATGACTTGTCGATGTTCACGAGTCCTCTACAAAAGAGTGTCGGCAACCACACGTTGAGAATTGTCGGCACAGCATTCACCACTTTCGGCGGTCCAGCATGAAAATTTATACGAGAACGGGCGATACTGGCAGCACGGGGCTGTTCGGAGGGCCGCGCGTCGCCAAGGATGACGATCGGATCGAGGCGTATGGCACCGTCGACGAACTCAATGCAGCGATCGGGACCGCCCGCTCGGCCGATTTGGGTGAACTGGTGGACGGTCAGCTTGATCAGGTACAGCACGCGTTATTTTCGATCGGTGCCGAACTGGCAACGCCGGATCCGGACGATCACAGCATGAGAATTATCTCGGCAGAGCATATCGAACGGATGGAGGGCTGGATCGACGCCCACGAGAAGAACCTGGCCCCACTGAAGCAGTTCATTTTGCCGGCAGGTGTCTCGGGTTCGACGCATCTGCACCTCGCTCGAGCGATTTGTCGTCGCGCCGAGCGACGGGTGGTCACTTTGGTTCGTCGGCATGAAACAAGCGTCTCAGAAGAACTGATCATCTATCTCAATCGTCTCAGCGACTTGCTCTTCGTTTTGACTCGGGTCGCGAACCACTCAAAGGGGGTAGGCGACGTCCCTTGGGTTCGACCAGCCTCGACCAACACAAGCGACTAGATCCTGGCTGCCTCCACAGGTGGA
>JBPCVD010000309.1:0-5439 GCA_051010815.1 Rubripirellula sp. | reverse complement strand
GAGTACCAGATTCTCAGTAAGGAGTTCTTGCTCGACGACGACGGCAAGTTGCGTGGTATCAAGACGGTCGAGGTTCAGTGGACCAAGACCGATGACGGTGGTTGGTCGATGTCAGAGGTCGAAGGTTCTGCCAAAGAGTGGCCTGCGCAGTTGATTCTGTTGGCCATGGGATTCCTGGGGCCTGAGCAGTACGTTGCGGAAGCGATGGGGTTGGAAGTTGATCCACGGAGCAACTTCCAAGCGGTACATGGCAAGTTTGCGACGAACATCGAGGGTGTGTTCGCGGCGGGTGACTGTCGCCGTGGCCAAAGCTTGGTCGTTTGGGCGATCAATGAAGGACGTGGCGCTGCACGAGCCATTGACACCTACCTGCAGGGCTCGAGTGATCTCCCCGCGCCAGGGGTCACGATGGGCACCTCGATGGAACTCGCTTCATCCTGAGGCGAGGGAAATCGATCTCCCAATTCTCTGCTCCGGTCTCTCAAGACGATTGAGATTCAGGCCCGCTCGAAATCGAGCGGGCCTTTTTCTTTGCCGAACGTTTCTGAGACGAGTCGCGCCACAAAGTGAGCCGGCTTCGCGTGAAACTGGCCTGAGGCGGCTGTCACCGCGTGAAACAGCATTCTCTTGGCAAAATCGCAGCTAGATCGGAAGCTGACATTGACAGCCATAGAAGTCGCTTCTTAACGTCCAATCGAACGGTCGTCAGCGCGGTAGTTTGCGTTGACTTTGCCGATTTTATGGATTCGTTGCACGCCACATCCGATAAGAGCAAAGACCTCAACTCGGATTTAATGTGTCAAAGGTTGGCAGGATGCTGAAGAAGAACGCAAAACGTACGTGCGTATTGATGACCACTTGTGCCCTCGCGGCCATGCTCTCGACAGGCTGCCGTAGCATGTCGGGTAAAAGCATGTTCTCAATGCGGGGTGAACCGTCCGCCGAAGTGCTGGCTGGGAGTGGTCCAACGACGACCTACCCCGTTCCACCGAGCGAGTCGGCAACGCCGGAAGCGATCGCTTCCATTGCTGGTGGGACTTCGTCGCCTGTTACCGCGCCACAGACGGCGACGGCATCGATGACGTCTCCTTTGAGCGGAAAGACTGCTCAAGTCGCTGGCGTTGATATCTCACCAGGTTACGCCACACCCGCCAACAACGTGGCTCAGGCCCCGAATATGGCGGCGGCTCAAGCCAACGGCATCTACGGCGGAAGCGCTACCCAGTCGGCAGGCTTCACTGCTCCATCCAGCCCAGCCGCGAAGCCCGCTGGTTACACCTTTGGAAGCAAGGCCCTGACGCCAAAAGCTGCTCCGACCGCTCCGGGAACAGAGTTCGCAATGTCGGACGCCGTGTCAGCCGGTTCGACGTCCGCGACTCAAGCCAGCGGATTCACACCGCCCAAACCGTCGTTTGCCCCACCGGCAACGACTGACGCATACACATCGCCGCCGGTTGCAGCGACGAGCTCGTCGCCTTCGGGTGGACAAGGATTTACCTTTCCAACCGACTCGCCCGCCATGGCTGCGATCGTCCCACCGAAATCAGACATCAACGGTTTCGAGTCACCTGCCGTGGATGAGCCAGCTGCCACTGAGATCTTGCCTCCGGCCGCCGTCTCACCTGAATTCTCCACCGCCAGTGCTGCTCCCAGCGTGACTGCTCCGTCGACTTCATCGATTGACGTGAGCCCGCCGGCTTCGGGTAGTACTTCGTACGAGGGTTACACCCCTGGCAGCACAGGCGCTGCGACAGGCTATCCGAGCGGAGGCGAAACGCCGAACACCTCTGGCTCGTTCTACCGCTAAGGATCAGCGATCTGCCGGTTGCGTTACCAGCAGATCTGATGTGAGTCAAAGATAGGTCCTTCGACGCAAGTTCGTTTGTAGTCCCATTCTTCGGGACCGTCCTGACGAACTTGAGCGACGCAGGAAAAACAGATCCCGATGCCGCAAGCCATCGGCGTTTCCATGCTGACCTGACAATCAACCGAGGCAGCTTCGGACGCTTCGGCCACCTTTTCCATCATGATTTCGGGGCCGCAAGTCGCGACACGAATCGACTCCCCTGAGTCGGCAAGTTCTGCGAGACGCTCGCGAAGAACGTCCGGGACAAGTCGCTGTTGTCCCGCCGATCCATCGTCCGTGCACAGCGTGACATGGAACCCGGCGTCACGAAAATCCTCGACGCCCGCGAGCAGGCTTGATCGTCGCGCTCCGTAGATAAATTCGACGGACGTTGCCCATCCGCCAGTGCGGTCTTCATCGCCGAAGTTTTGAGTTCCGAGGGCCTCGCGACCCAACAAGAGCATCGGTGTCTGGCCGATCCCACCCGCGACCATGATCAGACGGTCACAGGGACGATTGGCAAACCCATTGCCAAGCGGCCCCCAGAGGGTGACTTGTGTTCCGAGTGGCGATTCCGCGAGCGCTGTCGTGAAGGTACCTTTCTTCAGGTACACCAGATCGATCCATTTCGCCGTCCCGGAATCGTCTCGAATGACGTCATAGACCGCCAAGGCTCGTCCGATCAGCGGGGCGTCTGTGCCGGCGAGCCGGATCATCACAAATTGCCCGGGGACCAAAGTCGCGGCGATCGCTGGGGCCGCGACACGAATCAAATACGTGCCTTCGCCGATTTGATCGTTCCGCTCCAGTGCGGCGTCGACTTGCTGCATGGCATCGGCGTAGTAATCAGCGTGCAACTTTGACATTACTTCTTGCGTCTACGGTTGTTGGACTTGGGGCTTCCACCACGCTTCTTCGTGGCTCGTTTGGGCGCGGGTGATTTACCTGCACCTCGCCGACTGGTTCGAGCGGTTCCGGCACCGCCGCTTGACCTACCTTTCGTACTCTTGCCAGACGATCGCTTTTTTGTCCCGCGCCCCTTGCCACCGGTCGCACCACTGCGTTGGCCTGACTTGGTACCGCGTTTGGCTGTCTTCTTCCGAGGCGTACGTTTGGTTGGCGCCGGGGCATCACCACCAATGACGGCTCCATCCGATCCCGTTCCGTCATAGGAGAACATTTCCGCCCCGCGTTCTTTCGACGCTTCGGGCGAGTTCTTGCTTGGCTTCTTTTTCTTGGCAGGTCGACGATTCGTGGTCTTGGTTTGTTTGCCAGCCGTTTTGGTTCCGCGACTTTTCTTGCCGCCTTTCCGCGGTGGTCCATCGGAGGAAGGTTCCGCCGTCGCAAGCCAGAGTTTTTCAACTTCTTGCGATGACACCACGCGGTAGGCACCGGGCGGGACGTCGCCCAGGCGAAGTGGCCCCACAGCAATGCGTCGTAGCTGCTGCACTTTGTGCCCGAGCCGCGCCAGAATTCGTCGGATCTCGCGATTCTTGCCTTCCCGGAGCACGATCTCCATTTCCGTCGATCGACTGCGGGATTTCAGCAACTTCGCACCTTCGACGCGAACGAATCCCTCGGCGATATAGATGCCCTTGCGCATCTGGCGCATCGTTTCGGTGTCGACCTTCCCGGCGACCGTGACACGATAAACCTTGCGGACACCAAATTTTGGATGCGTCAATTTTTGGGCCAGGTCACCATCATTGGTCAGCAGGATCAAGCCTTCGCTGCTGCGGTCCAGGCGTCCGACCGGAAATACGCGTTCGTCGGGTGGGACGAGGTCAACGACGCGCGGGCGACCCATGGGATCTCGATTGGTCGTGACCACGCCCACCGGTTTGTTGACGGCGTAGTAGACCAGCTTTTGCTTCTTCAGCAGCACACCGTCGACGCGGACCTTCTGTGTCTTCGAGTCGACCGTCGCGCCGAGTTTAGTGATTGTGGTCCCGTCCACATCCACTCGCCCAGCTTCAATCAACTCCTCGCATTGACGACGGGAACCGAAGCCCGCCGAGGCAAGGTATCGCTGGAGCCGTTGAGTGGTATCAGCCGTTTTCGAGGCGCGTTTCCCCGATTTCTTTTTGGCGGATCGTTTCTTCGGGGAGACTGACTTTTTCGGCATCGGGTTGCCCGGGTTGAGAACACTGAGGCGCTCAACCTACCAAACGAACCCTTGTTTGTGAGTCAGGCGTTATCTGCAACGACTTGGGCAGCGGCAATCGGACGCCAAGAGGCTCGCGCAGACCAAAGAAAGTCATCGCGAAGGGTCGCTCGTGCCCACTGGATGGAGGCTGTGGAGTGATCAAACTCGGCAAGCAATCTTCCGGCCAGTAGGTTCGTTCCGGCTGGGCAGGGCCCTGCTAACGACCGAGCCACGGCATGGAGTCGGGAACCAGACGATTTCGAACCGGCTCTGGCAGCGGCTGCTGATAGCTTGGCGGCCGTGAGGCTGCCTCGTAGGGCCCAATGTCATTCTGGGGAAACGGGTCGTGCACGACGGCGCTAGCTTGCTGCTGATTCATGGGGCCAGCGGGACGACAAAAGCCGTTGTATCCCTGGCAACCTGTCAGTGAGATCACGGCAAATGCGAGCGCAGCACTCAGCAAGAGTGAATGTCCTTTGCGAGCCATGGTCGCGAATCCTTTCAAGTCGTGCATGGGGAGGAACTTGGAGCGTACGATTTTGTTGGAGAGGGGGCCAAGAGGAATCTATTCCTGCTCGACTCGAACGCTCATCAGTACAGATCGTTTGATCTTCCTCCCGAGATGACCGTGGACGGTGGGGATGAACCGATTTGTTTCACGGACGTTCCGGTTGCTCCAGTCATTCGCTTCAATCTGGCAAGTGCATCCCCATCACCGTGCTTTGCGGCCCCGTTTCGATCGAGCATGGCGTCATTGCGGCCGGCAGTAGCAAGGTCTCGCCAGTAGCCAATGACAGAACTTCCCCGTCAATGCGCAAGGTCGCCTTGCCCCGTGGAACTGTCAGGATGTGAAACTTCCCGTCTCCAGCGATCGGACCAGAACCGGATTCGATAAGCCGCAGCACGAATTTGTCGCAGTGGACGATTTCTTGCCATCCGCTTTGTCCCGATGCGATCGTTCGTGGTTCGATTGGACCCGTTTCAAAGTCGGTCACTTCAACGCCTTGCTTCAAGTGCAGAGGCCGACTGTTTCCCTCCGCGTCCAAACGGTTCCAGTCAAATAGCCGAAAGGTGGTGTTGCTCGACTGCTGAATCTCGGCGACCAACAGACCTGCACCCAAGGCGTGAACCGTACCTGCAGGAATGAATACGACGTCGCCCGGATTGGGGTGAAACGAATGGAGAACTTGTTCGGTCGTTCCCGTCCTGATCGCATCTTGCAGGGCATCGCGATCGACGTCCGGTTTCAATCCAGCGTAGATCTGACTATCCGCTTCCGCCGCGACGATGTACCACGCTTCTGTTTTCCCCAAATCCGGCTCGTCCATGCGAAGCGCATATTCGTCTGACGGATGAACCTGCACCGATAAGACGCGGTTGCAGTCGAGGTACTTCAAGAGCAAGGGGAATGATTGATCGGCTCGTTCACTCCCGAGTAGCCAGAGGG
>JBPCVD010000308.1:0-7072 GCA_051010815.1 Rubripirellula sp. | reverse complement strand
ACCAAGACGGAGCCCCCAAAAGTCTACGCGACCTCCAACAAACTTATCTTTCAAATGGTCGGACGAATATCGTTGGTGGAGAAGGAGCTGAAACCCCTGTTCTCGGACGAAGAATGGAAGGTGGTCGCTTCGCTGATCGAAGTGGGCAGGGCAAACACTCAATGAAATTTCATCTTGCGTTCTCATTCCTGATCACCACAGCGATCTACCTGCAATTTCCTGCGTCGATTGCGTCAGCACAATCGTTGGAAGTTCGCACGGGCGATCCGGTGCCGCGTGATGTTCGCGACATGTACGATCGCGGACTTCAGTTTCTTGCGCGCACGCAGGAGCGTGACGGAGGATGGCCAGCCTCTCAAAAAGGGGCCGGTGTGGGCGGCATGGCGCTCATGTGCTTCCTGGCCTCTGGGGAAGATCCCAATTACGGCATGTACGCTGGCAACGTTCGTCGGGCCACTCGCTACATCATCAATCTACAAGACGCGAATACGGGATATTTCGGCGGCAGCATGTATCACCATGGGTTCGCCATGCTCGGTCTTGCCGAAGCGTATGGGGCGGTTGATGACCGCAACTTGTGGCAATCGGATCCGTCGCAAAACGAACGGTCGATTGGACAAGCCCTTGAGCTTGCCGTGCGTTCGGCCGTCACCTCGCAAAAGTCGAATTCGTTTGGTGCTTGGCGGTACAACCCAAGCGGTAGCGATGCGGACACGTCCGTGGCCGGTGCGGTGCTGATGGGATTACTGGCCGCTCGCAACGCCGGCATTGAAGTACCGGATGAGGCGATCGATCGCGCCATTTCATACTTCGTCAAAATGACCGCAACGTCAGGCCAGGTGGCCTATTCAGGCGGAGTCGGAGGATTCAATGAATCGCTAGCCAGGATTGCAATTGGCAACTTGGTCCTAGCGATCGCCCGCAGGAAGGACCTTCCGCAATTCAAACAAACGCTCACCTACTTGAAGGATAAGTTGCAAGGTGGCAGCAGTGGCCATGGTGGGGTGGAGTATCAAAGCTACTATCAGGCTCAAGCCTTCTTTCAAGCTGACATCGAGTCCTGGGAAAAGTGGAACCAAGCATTGATACGACGCATGAAGTCAACCCAGCGAGAAGATGGTGGGTTCGACGGATCGCAGGGGCCCCATGTCGCCAGCCCACTGTCGCTGTTGGCGTTAGCTGTCAACTATCGTTTCCTTCCGATCTATGAGCGATAACGTAGTGAAACAGTCTCGAATCGGATGGCCACGAAAGAGCGTTCAGATTGCAATTGCTTCGTTTCTGGTGGCGTGCTCACTCAGTGGTTCCGCAATCGCTCAGGACGATGCACGCGATCCGCAAACGACAAACACGCCAGACGATCCGGATGCCCAAGCTGTTCGCGTTGGTCTCGGCGAACTGACGCTCATCAATGGCAACCGCGTCCTTGGTTCCCTGATGCCAAGCGACAACGCGGAACGGATTGCCTGGCAATCGACAAGCTTCGCGTCGCCGTTTCGATTTCGGATGGAGTCAGTTGAGTCAATCAAGTTCCCACTTGCAGGTCCGCAAGTCGGCAAGCAAGGCGCGTTTGCGGTGGAGATGGTAAATGGGGATGTGATTCATGGAGACATTCTCAAATGGACCCCCGAAGCAGTTTCGATGCTGGCCGAACCGTTCGGTCGAATTGAAGTCCGCACCAATGCGATTAGTCGTCTCTATCGCGTCGAAGAGAATCCGACTCTGGTCTTCGCCGGCTTGGACGGCTTGCGGGCGTGGGTCCTGCAGAACTCCAGCGGATGGCAGGAGGACGGTGACCATCTATGGACATCGCAAACCGGTGCCACGCTGAACGGAAACCTCAATGTGCCACTGCGTGCGATCATCGAGTTGCAGTTGTCGTGGTCAACCAGACCCAATTTTGTTTTCGCCGCTGGGACCGATACTCGCAACGAAATAGATTCGGTCACCGACGGCTGGCGAATGGAAACCTACGGCGGGAAACTTGCGCTCGTCAAGGAATCCGAGACTCTGGCTGACGTCGCCACCATTGCCGATCTGACATTACGAAAGAACATTCGACTTGTCCTGTACCTGGATCAAAAAGCGGGCACGTTGCAGGTTTTCAAGTCCGATGGAGGGATGCTCGGACAGATCGCTCTCGACCTCGGTCACCCCACGACGCGTGATGCGATTGAACATCGCGGCGTCCGGCTAATTAACCGTGGCAATGACTTGCGGCTCGAGCGATTGAGAATCTCTCGTTGGATGGGAAGCGTGCCTGAGAAACTCATTCCCGGAGCAGCCACTATCGCTTTTAGCGATGGCAGCTTCGTGACAGGCAACATACTCGGCATGGATGCTGGTTCAGAGAAGCTCAGGATGCGGACCAACAACGTTGATTCCGAAGTCGACTGGAAACGTGTGATTGGAATCAAACCGGCGTCGACAGAGCCACCCTCTGAACCTGCGAAGTGCGCGATCTTTTTGACAGATGGTGTGCGACTCTCAGGCGAGCTCGTGAGTGTCGACGATGCGAATTGGACATTGAACGGACAAAACCTTTCGGACCCGGTCAAAGTACCGTTGGCGAGCGTAAGGTCGTTGGTCGTGTTCGATCACGATGCCGTTGACGTCAACAACGTTGGCCCCGCCGGTAGATTAGGACGTTTGGAGGTCGATGATCGCAAGTTGACGGGCCGCCTGGTTGCCGCAAAAGAGGCTGACGAAGAAAAAGGCTCTGTTTTACATTGGCACCCGTTTGGAAGCTCGAATTCTGCCGCGTTGAATCGAAGCATTGCCGGGCGGATCACCTATCGAGACCAAGCGAAAGTCGACACTTCATCGGCTGCCGCCCGCGCGCTGGCGATGCAGCGACTTCGCCTCCAGCAACAGAAACGCGGTCTGAACTTTGGACAGTTGTTTTTGAAACGCGCCGATCAACAAAAGACGGGAGAGGTTAAACGCGACGCGCATGTGGTTCACGTCCGGACGGGCGACGTGATCAACTGCAGGATCGAATCGATCGACGAGCGGGGCGTCCACCTTTCCACCCTCGAAAACGACGACGCTTTTGTCTCCCATGAAAACATGAAGGCGATCGAGTTTGTCGCCAACTCGCCTCCACCCGACGTTCTTGCGGCGAAGCGTGAGCGTCTGCTGACCATTCCTCGCCTACAGAAAACGGCCCCGCCGACGCATCTACTCTGCTCGCACAATGGCGACTTCTTGCGTTGCCGACTCTTGAGCGTCGACGAGGAGACGATTCGTGCGGAGGTCCAGCTGGAAGAGTTGGAGATGCCCCGCAGCAGGGTCGCTCAGATCGTTTGGTTTCATCCCGAGGAATCCGCCGCGGAACAAGTGGTTGAGTTGCCAAGCGACGTGAATCCCGACTCGGCGGTCTCACGGTCAACTCCGCCGTCGCCCTTCGCTGATCGCGTTCAGGTTGTAAAGCGGGATGGCAGGCGGGTCACGTTCCGAGCGACGGAGGTCACTGACCGAGAGATCATCGGTGAAAGCACATTCGTTGGTCGATGCAGTTTCAAGATTGATGACGTGGACCAACTGGTCATTGGCGAACAGATCGCGGAGGAAGTCTCCGAGTTGGCCTACAGCAAGTGGAAGCTTCAGCCCGCCGTTGAGCCACTTGTGACGGCTGCCATGGAAGGAAACGCGTTGCCAGCCGGCACCGAATCGACGCTGATTGGTAAACCTGCCCCCGAAGTCAGCTTGATGCTGCTTGACGGGAATCCGTTTCGGCTCTCAGAGTCGCAGGGCACGATTGTCGTGCTCGATTTTTGGGCCACTTGGTGTGCCCCCTGCATGCAGACAATGCCTTTGGTGGAAGCCGCCATCGCAGAGTACGATCCGGAACGTGTACGTCTTGTCTCGATCAATTTGGAAGAGCCAGCGGAACAGATCCGGTCTGTACTCGAGCGGCACGACATGAATCTGACCGTCGCCCTGGATCGAGACGGAGTTGCGGCTCAGCGGTACCAAGCAAGGGCCATCCCTCAATTGGTCGTTGTGGGACCTGATGGAACGGTCGAGCGCCTATTCGTTGGCGGTGGCTCCGGAGTCGTCGAACAAATGAAAGCTGCCCTCGACGAATTGCTGAAGGTTCCGGCCTCCTGAGCGTGCAGCTGACAACGCTTCATCATGATGCGTTGTCCCTTTGCGGTTCATCGGTGAATCATCTTCGCCATGGTCGCTGATCGAGGTTTAGATTGCAGTCGTAAAACGCTCGACCTTACGACCCCCAAACTTACCGCTTTGCCCATCTTTTCGAAGTTGATCCAAGCCGTTCTCAGTCGAGTTCGGTTCAATCAGAAGTGTCCATCAAGTTCGACTTCTAAAAATGATTGGTTGCAAAACGATTAAGGGAATTCACCGTGATTGGCGGTCGTTTCTGAACGAATCTTTACGCGACATAAATGCTTTGATTGATTGACTTAGCGACATGCGAGCAAGGGTGGGCCGCCGTAATGACATCATTTTGCGGCAGATGCCACGCCCATCTTGCCTCTAGCGACCTCCCCAATCGATGCCGCTGCGTAGTTCCGCAGAGGGGATTATCGTAAAATGACCCGTCAGGCGTTTTTGTCGGCGCTTGGGTGAATGAGTCCGTCGGTCGAGCCGGCACCGTCTGCACGTTTCCGTTCCTTTTCGCAGGAGTGCGTGTGATGACCAGACAACCCCGCCGGACGATGCGACGTCGCTTGCGAGCCGAACGACTTGAGTCGCGTTTGCTACTTGCCGCCGACAACCCCTTTCAAAATCCCGGCTTGGTGTTCGACGTCAATAATGATCTGGAAGTGACCGCCGCGGATGCGCTCCAAGTCATCAACTTCATGACCCGCAATCTCGATTCAGAGAACTTGCCGGACACCAACACTGGGACCAACTTTCCGGACACCAACGGATCTGGCGGCGTGACCGCGCAAGACGCCATCACAATCGTGAATCGGCTCGGACCCAATGGACCGCAGTTGTTAGCAGGGCGGCTGGTGCGAGACAGCGCGCCGGGCGGGGCGGAGAATATCGATTTCATTACCAATGATTTCCGTCTCGAGTTTGGTACGACCAATGTGACCACACCCCAGGACGTTCTTCTGCGAGTCAACCAGCAGGGTCCTTTCATGGTGGCAGGGCAGGTTTCAAATGGCGGTTCATTGACCTTGAGTGAATTTGATCTCAGCCTGTTGTCCAACGGCACGATCGGTCCTGGCGACAACGTCTTCGAAGCGATGTTGCCTGGGAACGAAGAAACCATCGAGTTTGTGGTCACTATCGACAAGTCAGCCCCCTTCATTGGAGATTTGCGACTGTCATTCGATACGGACTCCGGCTTCAGTCACATTGACGGCATCACTTCTTTCAACTCGCCAGTCCTGGTTGGCGAGGCGGAGGAAGGTAGCCAGGTAACCGTCACGATTGAAACGCTCGCTAACGGCGACACCGTCTTTACAGGAGTCACCGAGTCAGCCGACGGCATTTGGGAGCTTGGAATCGGTGTGCTTGCTGATGGAACCTACATTGCTACTGCATTTGCCACGGATATCGCTGGCAACTTCAGCGGAGAACAAGAATTCGAGATCACGATCGATACGACACCACCCATTGTTCCGCAATTTGGATTCCTGGCCGGTTCGGTATTCGATACGCCACTAGGTCCTGCGACACTCAGTTCCTCGGTAACCATCGTTGGTGATACGAGTCCCGACGCTGACTTAGTGCTTCATTCGAACCTTCAGACCTACCTCGAGTCAGCCGATTCCAACGGCGACTTTGAATTCCAGAGCATTGACCTTGAAAGCGGCGAGAACCTATTGACCCTTCTGGCCATCGACCAGGCCGGGAACCAGAGCACGTTCAGCGAAACGGTGATCCAGCTTTTCGGTGAGCAGGAGTAGCGATCGTGGCCTGTAAGCGAGAATGCGACTGAATGCTTGCGTCTCAGCAATCGCAGGGCGATGCCCTGTGGCTTTGGGCCGTTGGCCCAAGCTTTGTGACGCCAGCTTTCGAAAAAACAGAGAATTGTTACGAAAGAGAATCACTGGAGCCCAGGTTTCAGTTCTGCGGTGAACATCTAGAATCTCCGCTGAACCTTTGATTCCTCGATCGGCTCCTTTTCATATGCCCCGTTACAACCCCTCCGAAATCGAACCTCGCTGGCAAGCCTACTGGGACGAGCACCAGACGTTCCGCACGCCGGAGATGCCCGGGGATAAGAAACGCTACATTCTCGACATGTTCCCCTATCCGAGCGGAGACGGGTTGCATGTTGGGCACCCCGAGGGATACACCGCGACCGACATCGTTTCTCGATTTGCGCGGGCGCGGGGCGAGAGCGTGCTTCATCCGATGGGTTTCGACGCATTCGGATTGCCGGCGGAGGAACACGCGATCAAGACTGGCGAACATCCGCGAGTCCAGACCCAGCGAAACATCGACAACTTCACGCGACAGCTCAAGATGCTCGGTTTCAGTTACGACTGGGACCGCATGGTGGCCACCACCGACGAGGACTACTTTCGCTGGACACAATGGATCTTCCTTGTCCTTTATGACACTTGGTTCGACCCGGAAACGCAGAAGGGACGACCGATTGCTGAGTTGCCGATCCCGGACGAAGTGAGCAAATCCGGAGTTGCGGCGGTCGACCAGTACCGTGACCAGAATCGGCTTGCCTACCAGGATGACGCATTGGTCAATTGGTGCCCGGCGCTTGGGACGGTGCTCGCAAACGAAGAAGTGCAAGACGGCAAGAGCGAGCGTGGTGGGCATCCAGTCAAGCGGATTCCGTTGCGTCAGTGGATGCTCCGCATCACCTCGTACGCCGAACGATTGCTTGACGGACTTGAAAAGGTCGACTGGCCGTTTGGTATCAAGAAACTGCAACAGGATTGGATCGGACGGAGTACCGGCGCCGAAGTTGACTTCTATGTGGGTGCCCCGGATCAACGAGACGCTTGGATCGCGTCCCGTCGTAACTCGGCGTTCCCAAGTGACCCGGGTGATCAGGCTTTGCGGGTCTACACGACGCGACCCGACACGCTTTTTGGCGCGACCTACATGGTGGTCTCGCCAGAGC
>JBPCVD010000307.1:0-7787 GCA_051010815.1 Rubripirellula sp. | reverse complement strand
TCTCACGTGTGATGCGATCGTAATCACCTGCTGGGTCGTATCCGAACAGGCTAATCATGAAACCATCTTTGCCGCGTGCCGCACCGTGGCAGCTACCTGTGTTGCAACCGCTGCGAGTCATGATCGGAACGATGTCTTTCTCGAAGCTGATCGGCAGCTTCTCCGCGCTCCGAGTCACCTTCACGGGAACTCGGATCTGCGTGTCGCCAAAATCGCATACCAATTCGGTTTCACCATCGGCAACGGGCACCAATTTATTGCCCTCGATCCTGGCGAACTTTTCGTTCGTCAACTTCCAAGCAGCCGTCTCAGTAACTTCTAGAGTGACGTCATCCGGTCGGCGGACCACAGCAATGAAGGATTGGTAATCTCGAGCCGTATCCAGTTGGATCGTCTCGGGGAAGACCGCAAGATTGACTTTCGTCCTTGCGACTCCGGTTGATGAAGAGGCTGCAGCGGGCGCAGGTTCTGCTGAATTTCCGCTAGTAGCGGTCACCATCAAGAACGCAAGGGTCACGGATAGGCGACGCATCATGTTGATACCTTCGGTCTTTCCTGTGGAGCCAACACGATGCCGTGTGGCTGGGGCGGGGTTTCTGTTTCGGAGGGCAATCATTCCGACTTGCCCTGTCGCATCAATCGAAGCTGCTCGAGTCGACTAAGCGGCTTCTTCTTCACCGGCGCGGGAGCCGGTTTGGCAGCAGCTTTCGGTGCTGCCTTCTTTGGCGCCGGCTTTGCTGCCGGAGCTGGAATTGGTTTGTCAATTTGGAGAACACCCGTGCCCTGAGTTTGCTTGATCAAACCCTTGGGATCCGTAATCGTTGCACGCACGACCAGCGTCTTGTGCTGACCCACGCGTGCCTTCTCCTCAATCTTGATTGGGAACGACACCTGCTCTGTGTCGTTCTTCAATTCTATTTTGCTTTTCTCGCAGACCACGCCGGCGGGCAAGCCAACGAGCTCGAGCTCGCACGTTCCCGCGAACTCACGACCGATCTCGACGTCTACCAGCACGTCGGCAGTCGCACCAAGCTCGGCTGACGTCTTCGGAAACTCGAAGGTGAAGATCTTGTCAGCGATCTCCAACTTACAAGGCTGTGTTGCAATCTCGTTTCCTCCGACCGAAGCGTAGACGATGATAGGCCACTCACCGATCGCAGCCGAACCGTTGGCCGTGACTGGTATTCTCGCCTCGTCCTTGCCTTTCGGAATCTTGATGCTTCCGCTCGAACCGATTCCGGGGGGATTGTAAAGCAAGCGAACCGGGATGTCGGCGTCGAGTCCGCCACGGTCTACCTTCACAATCAATTCCATCGAGCCAGTGCGAACGATGGGCACTTTTGGTTGAACGATTTCAAACTTGCAGGGAGGTGTCTTGATTACCGACACGGCTGCTCGGTCGGCGTGATAATCGTAGACGACGCTGTTGTTGCGTCCGATCAACAACTGATGTCGCTGCGTGTACTTTCCCTGAATTGGGTTGTCCGCAATTTTGCCAACGAAGTTCACCAATCGTCCGTCCAACTTTGCATCCGCCGTGGCTGTCAGCAACAGCGGGACGGTGGTGCGATTGGCAGGCATTTGGATCGGAGTGACGGTCACGCCCTCGGGCAAATTCAACCCGGTGATGTCAACGGCACCCCCGACGCGACGGCGTGTGGCGTTGATCATGACTGCAGCGTGGTTGCCCTGAGGCACATTGATTTGAGTTGCCTCATAGCGACGACGATCGGGAAGCGTCAGCGTCAGCTCGGGCTCAGCAAGTTTCACTTCGAGGCGATAGGCATAGCCGGGGCCACCGCCACGCAAGTGATCACTGATGCCGACGTGGTATTGGCCATCCGCTGGAATCTTGTATTCCAAGAAGCTGTCAGGGCCGCCGGAATCGTCGTTGCCCCCAACACGTCCACCTTTTGCGTTGTAGACGTTGATCACTCCATCGAGTTCGGACCGCAGCACTTTCCTCGCGAACAGTTTGATATTGGCGGTCTGTCCCTTCTTCGCCTCAAAGCTGAAGAAGTCATTGTCGCCCTGTTCGGCGATGATTCCGCAGAACGCACCTGGCAACTGGCCAGGAGTCGATTCTTTGAAGCTGTTGTTCGGCTCTCGCTCAATCACGTTCGGCATTGGCTGCACACGAACGTAATTTGGTGATGGACTGACGCCTCTCTCGTTCGATACGACCAAGGGGAAAGCTTCCGTGGCCTCGCTTGGCATCTGAACTTTTTCGATCCAAGCGTCACCGCTGATCGAAACGAAGGTCATATCGACGATTTCTCCCGGGGCTCCTCCAGCTGGCACAACTGCAATGGGCCGCGGAAACGAACCGACATGCAATCGATACCGGTCGTTGTTTCCTCCGAAGGAACTGTCTCTGACCACGATGATGTAGGTACCATCGGCTGGAGCCTGAATGGAGCACAAGCAATCTTGTTGTAGCAATGGAGCATCATCGCTGGTCGCGAGTTCGAATCGCTCGGAGTTCAGAATCGCGATGTAGGGATCAAAGAAGGGATTGCTGCGTCCCTTCTTGATGCGAACACCTTCCAGCTCCGCCGTTAGACGCTCCCCTTCTTTTAGTTCAACGGCGTAATAGTCTTCGTCTTCTCGAGCAACCACACCCTCGACGGTCACATTGTTTTCGAGAACCTGTGGCGTCGCGAACTCACTGTTGGGCTCTTTCTCGTCGACGTTGGGCATCGTCCCGACGCTGAACATCATGACGTTGCTGAGCCCGGTCTCCGTTACCAGCCGAATCGGATACAGCCCGGGCTGCGTGTCAGCCGAAACTTCAAACTCCACCTCGACCTTTTTGTCGTCTAGAGGCTTCAATGACTTGACGGTGATCCCTTCTCGATCGATCAGCAATTGCCGACCATCTTTGAGGCGGGTTCCCGTGATCACCACCTTTTGAGTCGTCCCGCGTTGCATACCGCGAGGAGTCGAGCTCACGATCTCGGGGCGATAGGCCTCCGCTTGCGATGCGAATCCGAAGAGGACAAGACTACCGATCAGCAGGGATAGGTGACGCCGCATGATGGCTACACAAACTCGTGAGGAGGAATCAGTTCGGAAAGCACCGCAGCGGCGGCCACGGTGCCACGATCAAGCTGCCGCGATCAGGCAACGATTTCTTTGATCACTTTGCCGCCATCGACGATTTCAATCGGTCGATCGCCTGGTGCCATGAGCTCCTTGTCCGCGACAATCCCAAGCTGGTGATACATCGTGGTCGCCAGATCTGCGGGGCCAACTGGATCGAACTCTGGTTCCGATGCCGTTGCGTTGGACGCACCGTAAATCGTGCCTCCTTTGATCCCGCCGCCAGCCATCATCACGCTGAACACCTTGGGGTAGTGATCACGCCCTGCATCCTTGTTGACTTTCGGAGTTCGTCCGAATTCGCTGCTCACCATCACGAGTGTGCTATCGAGCAAACCTCGCTGCTCAAGATCCAAAATGAGTTGCGACAGTGCTTGGTCCAATGGTGGCATCGTGCGATTCATCGCTGCAGTGATGCCTTGGTGCATGTCCCACCCGCCGTAGGTCAACGTCACCAAACGGCAACCAGACTCGACGAGTCGACGAGCCATCAACAGACGTTGTCCTGCCTGATTCTCGCCGTACGACTCTTTCATCTTCTTGTCTTCCTTGCTGAGATCGAAGGCAGCTTTGGCCTCTGTCGATCCAAGCAAGTTGTAAGCACGATCGTAGAACGTGTTCATCGCGGTCACGCTATCAGCACTCGTCAGCGAGCTGAAGTTCTTGTTCACCGTCGCGAGAGCCGATTGCCTGCGGGCGAAGCGTGCTTCATCGACACCGCTGTAGCGAGCCAAGTCTCGAACTTTAAAGCCGCTGCTGGCAGGATCACTGCCCAGGGAAAACGCGCCGTAGGAGGAACTTAGATATCCGGTTCCAGCAAACTCATTCGGCTGGTTCGGAATGCAAACGTAGGGTGGAAGGTTGTTGCGAGGCCCGTACTCGTGACTGACCACTGCCCCGAAGCTGGGGTACTTCAACGCCGGACTTGGCTTGTAACCAGTGAACATGTTGTGAGTACCACGCTCGTGCGCGGCCTCACCATGCGTCATCGATCGAATGACGCACAAACGGTCTGCAATTTTGGCTAACTTCGGAATCGACTCGCAGAAGATCTCACCTGTGTTTGTCTTCACAGGTTTCATCTCGCCTCGGTATTCGATTGGGCTGTAAGGCTTCGGATCCCAACTCTCCTGGTGAGCCATTCCCCCAGGCAAGTAAATATGAATGACGCTCTTCGCTTTGGCCTCAATGAAGTCGTAGTGCTTCTGCTCGGCGGCAGCACGTTCCATCCACATCAATTGTGGAAGGGAAATGCCAAGACCACCGAGTGTTCCGGCGGTAAGGAATCCACGACGGCTGAAGGGGTTTCCGTGGCAACGCATGGCTGAAATGCTCCCGTGAAGATGTCTAACGTGAATGTTCGGGGTTGTAACGCTGAGTGCTGCGTAACGTACTCACGTGCTTCAAATGACGTGAGGATGGTGGGTAGACGCTGTCGACTAGTTGGAAGTGGAGCTTCAAACCAATCTCATGAATGTGGAATCACTAGGGAACTCTGTATCCCTGTGACATTCAACAACTATTAAGGCGGGTCTCAATCGAATGAGTGGGGCTCTAACGATTGAGGGCTTAAGGAAGGATGGAGGGCCATTGTAGTCGCTGTAAGCGCTTGCAACACCCCAGATTATTGGCAGTGACGATAACGCAGGACGCCGCATCCGTCAAACTCCCACGAATAAGTGTTCACATGTCCACCTTCGGCGTATTCTCGAAATTCGCCATCAGTGGAGCGTATCTCGACGGCGATTCCGAAGAACTTGGCAGCTCAATGAATTCGAATGAGACGCCGGTCACTGCGAATCAGAAGATCGCTATCAATTAGACCGATCGACGAACGGAAGACTTCATCACCCGCTCCAACCTCGTTTCTGGCAATCACTTTCAGCTCCTTGCCTGGCTGAAGCACGACCACCTCGCCATTCTCGGCCAATGCAAAGACCCGCCCTCCGGCGGCAATCGGCGATCCTGAGTAATTCCCTCCCAGACGCTCCTTCCACAATTCTTGGCCGCTATGTGCGTCGTAGCCAGTGACGATGCCCGCCATGCTGATCACCACCAGCGTGTCTCCCAACAGGATTGGTGAGGGCAAATCGCGCCCACCTCGACGCTCCGTGTGCCAGGTCATCTGGGTCTCGGTAACGTCACCCTTGCCGCCTGGTTTCACGGCGTAAATATCGCCCGACTTGCCATTGACCATGTACAGCAAGCCATGACCCCATGCGGGGGCAGGTGTGCCTCGACCATTGAATCCTTTACAGCTCCAAAGAGCTGATCCGGTTTCGGGATCGTACGCGTTGACGCCAAACTCGCCATTGAGAACCAGTTCACGATGACCATCCACTTCAATCACGATGGGCGTGCTCCAGCCGCCCCGAGGCTTCGATTCGCGCCCCGCAGTCCAAACCGTGTCGCCACTGCGTTTGTCGACGGCGATTAGCGACGACTCACCCTCTGCATCACAGTTCTGGATTACCAAGTCGTCCAAAAAGATCGGCGAGGCTCCGACTCCCCAACCACCTGGGAAGGAACCGAGGTCGCGAGACCATTGCGGATTCCCGTTGATGTCGAAACAGTGCAAGCCGCCGGCACCAAAGAATGCCACGACCCGTTCGCCGTCGGTCGCACAACTGGGTGTGGCCCAACTATTCATCTTATGGAGCGATTCCCCAGAACCGGTCGACGCAATCTTGTTCCAAATCACCTTGCCCGTCTTGCTGTCGATGCACACCACATGTCGTCGCACTTCATTACCTTCGGCCGTCGCTCCCGTCAGGAAAATCCGGTCACCCCAGACAATGGGTGAGGAATGCCCGGTCACTGGCAACTCTGTCTGCCACACCAGACTGCTTGCATTGAACTGCGATGGAACGCTCGCCGCATCGCTGAGTCCCGTACCGGTGGGTCCGCGAAAACGTGACCAGTAGGGCGTCGGCTCAACCGCAGCTAAACACGTCGTCAGCGACAAAGAAAGCAAGAGAAATCCGCCGCAGCGTTTCGATCGAAACATGGTCAGAACTTTACGCATAGAAGGTGGGAAGGGAGGGCAGGTCGACTGAGATTACCGACTGGTGTCACGCGATCGCGACCACTCAGCTTAGTCAAATCGATTGTATAGAATCTGATCGGGCAACGTGCATCCAACTGTTTTTCGAAATCTCGCCCGAGGACTCCGACGATCGCCATCCGCAAAACACGATTCCGAGGATTCGATCTCTATTTCGAGAATGTCGACGCCACTGAATCGATGATCCGCGCAAGTGACGAGTTTCCATCGTTCTTCACACCGCGCAACATGGAACCTTTCATCGTCGATTGTGGCGCCAACATCGGAGTTTCCGTGTTGGAGTGGAAGAGTCGTTGGCCGATGGCACAGATCCTTTGTTTCGAGCCCGATCCTGACGCCTTTCAACTCCTCGAACTGAACATCGAACGAAACGACATCCCAGGAATTCGTTGCATCGAGTCAGCCATCGCTCCCCTCGATGGAACAACGGAGTTGTTTGGTGAGATTGGCACCGGAGCGGATGCCCGTGGCAATTCGATCCAGGCGGAATGGGGCATCCGCGATGACACCGATTCCGTGACCGTGGCCTGCCAACGGCTGTCGCCGATCTTGGCCAAGCAGCCAGTCGCATTCCTAAAAATGGACATCGAAGGCGCTGAGGAGGAGGTCCTTCTTGAGGCGGTCGCCCAGTTGCATCGCGTCGATGCGTTGTACGTTGAGGTCCATGAAACCGACGAGCTAGACACGCGCAACTGCTGTGCTCGGATTGAGAAGCTACTATTGGAGGCGGATTTCAAACTCGAGAAGGAATCTCGTTTTGGTGAACATGCTCTGCCGCCCGAACTCCACGACTGGCGCGAATCGGTCAACGCTCGACAAACCCAATTACTCTGTTGGCGGCAGTGACCCTCTGTACCGCTACCGGTTAAATTGACGAGCCCATTCAGAGGAGAAAACACGACGTGTCCCGCTGCACTACTACGGTGTGGCGGGGTGCGTCCACATCACAACGGGGACCGATCAGGTAGCCGAGTACGACGGGGCAAGACTGGAAACGAGCAGTCCCTGGGGTCACACCGCCCTCGCCCACGTCCTCGCTTTCGTGCGTATGCGGAAGGCGCGTGTTATACTTCAGGGCCTCTGGGGGCTCTTTTTCTACTGCGTTTCTCGCCGATGGTTGCAACGGTGTCGTCACACGATTTTCTCGATCCGCCAACCAACGATGGTGACCTTGGACTCCTCGGTCACTACCGCGTGCTGGATGAACTGGGCAAAGGGGGAATGGGCTTCGTCTTCCGCGCTCAAGACGTCAAGCTGAAGCGAGCCGTCGCGTTGAAGGTGATGAATCAAAAGATCGCCGCGACGCCCAATAGCCGCAAGAGATTCATCGATGAAGCACGTGCGATGGCAGCCGTGCATCACGACAACGTCGTCACGATTTTCGAAGTCGGCGAGAGCAAGGGCACGCCGTTCATGGCGATGGAGATGCTCAAAGGGAAAACGCTGGAAAGCCTCAACACTTCCCAAGAGCGTTTGGGTTTCGAGCAGGTGATTGATTACGCGCGTCAGATCTCACGCGGTCTGGCGGCGGCGCACCACAAGGGCATTGTGCATCGCGACATCAAACCGGCGAACATCTGGATTGAAGCTGGAACGGGGCGAATCAAGATTCTTGACTTCG
>JBPCVD010000306.1:0-9466 GCA_051010815.1 Rubripirellula sp. | reverse complement strand
TGCTTCGGCAGCGGTGGTCGCTTCCGCCGAAATTTCGAGATCTGTTCCCTCGAGCATCGAGCGAAGCCCAAGTCGGATGATCTCGTGGTCATCCACGATTAACATGTTTTTGCTCATCGAAACTCCAAATGTCTGCAAGACAGGTTCGCGTCTCCATGTGCGACCAGGAACAGGACCACCATCCCCTGATCTAATCACCGTCACATGGCAATTAATTAACCCCGAAAAGTGTGGAGGAGAACGTCTCCCCTACAAGAAGGGATGCGTATAAGAACGTACCACTCCGCAGGGGTTCCACCTCCAAAGTCCTGATATTTCGGGAATAGCAAACACTAGCGATTAACTAGGGTAACACGTCCCCCATCCGGACATTCTCAATATACCCTAACGAACAGCCCCTGCAGGTCAGAATTCACCTCGGAATAGCTGACTGGCCCCCCTTCTTTTGGGTGTCGGGTTGAGTTCTACCCCACAAATCGCGAATGTTTGTCTCCGCCCAACTTTGCGGAAATCCACAAAGAATTTACTGATAATCCTTTGATCTGGCGGGGGAAAGCGACTACTCGATGTGGGAATGCCTCCCACCGACTGACCCGCACTCGCAAGTACCCCCAATCCAGCGAGTCATATCTTGCCGATTCCCGTCACTTCCAGGCTCACGGAAGCAGTGCAGGCTCACGGAAGCCGGGGACGATGTCGTCGATCGTCGAAAGCCAAACCGAGGGCCGTAAACCAGACAATTTGCAGAGTGCAATTAGCTTTGCCAGCATTCGCGATGCATTACTTACAGATCGCCTCATACTGGTGGCGATTCGCGATCCTCGCCGGAGAGCAAAGGCGTTCTATGACGCTGCGGCATTCCCGGAGCTTGCGATGCGTTTTGCGGCCACAAGATCGTGGTACTGCACTCGCAGATTCTTCAACCAGAAGATGAGATAGACATTGGCGACGACCGAAATCAACAACAAGCCGTTGAAGAGAGGCTGAGCGGCGACTCGTTTTGGCGCAGTCAAACTACCCGATCCGGAACTCGAAGCCTGTGTCACATTCTGCGTTGGGAGTGTTGGACCACCTGCTCGGGTCGATGAACCTGTTGGTTGGTTCGTGGCAAACGTTCGACTTGCGCTAGGAGAAACCGGTTCGCGAGCCTGGCCGAGTCGCGTTTGAGCTGACCCCGGCGAGCTGTTCGATTGGCCATATCCGAACGAGGATTGCTGTCCGCTCGTTTGTAAGATCGGGTTGGAATTGGGGGTCGGACTTCCCAACGAACTGAAGCTGCCACGACCAGTCGTGCTGGGTGCGGCAAAGGTGCTCCCAGATGGCTGACCTGCCTGCGCCGATGCGCGTGTCGGTGCTGCACGTGCCGGAGCTGCCCGTGCCGGAGCTGCCCGTGCCGTCGTGGTTGCATTCGCCACCGTGACGGGACGACCAGAGCGGTCGACGGGCTGGCCATACGCGTCGACCGACCAAGCCCCTGCCGCCACCTGGGCTGGTGACAGGCTCGGATCTGGACGTGCACCTTTGCTCCCTTGCGTTGCGTAGCCATTCGGCGCGCTGAAACTATTGGAAGTGTTGGTGCCACGATACGTGTTGTTCGTCGCGGCTGACGGATTTACTCCAAAACGCCCCGGCAACTGGCTCGCCGAGGTCGTCGACGTTTGACCGAACGAAGAGGTTCCCGGCGGTAAACCAATCGAGCGATTGGGCGTCTGTGGTGGATACGTTGTCGACGTCCCGTAACTTCCAACGGCACCCGTTGGTGTTTGGTTGGTGTACGAAGAGGCTTGGCTTGACGGCGCAGCTTGGTTTACCCCAGTTGCCTGCCCCTTGTTAAATATGCTCTCAGTCGAGGGCACCTGGACGAACGCCCCTCGCTGACCCGCGGAACTGCTCGGAGTGGTTGCCCCGTAAGCGTTCGGCTGGCCCGTCGGCGTGGTGCTCAGTCCTGAGGGCGTACGACCAAACGTATCCGCCGAGGAGACCGGGCTCGCCCCGAAACCAGTCGCTGGGGCAGGAGCGTTGCTGGTTTGATTGGCAAACGGATTGGTCGGAATCAAGGAGTTCGGCACATTAGATTGCGTCGGAGACGCTCCGGCAGATGTTGCAGCAGTTGGCGGGGGCGTCGAGAACTGATTCCAGGAGCTGTCTCGGCTGGATGTCGGATCGGTCGTCGGACCGCCAGCGCGCGAGGTCGCCAGTGGCGTGCTGCTGGGCATCGGCCCCGTGAATGCAGGAGCCGCGACCGTTTGATTTGTAGGAGCCCGTGTGGAGGGAGGCGGGACCCGAAAACCTGAGTTCGGATCGACTCCGCCAGAGAAAGTCGTACCGCTGACATTGCCCTGTGGTACGGCGGCAGGGTTAATCGGACGTCCGGCCATATCGACGGCTTGGCCCGCTTGCTGCGCGGCTGTGGCCAAGGAAGGGGGCAGACTGAATCCGGAGGGTGGTGGTGTGCCCGTTTGCGGCTTCATCACGGCCCCAGGCCTTGAATTGGCCGCGGCGTTTAATGTCGGCACCAACGTAGCTGGTGCGGATGAACCACCGAGTTGTGGAATGGGAATCGGCGAGTGATCATTCGCCGTGACCATCGGCTCACCGTTCAATCGCGGTTTGCGAACGAGATGATCCGGTGTCTCGCGTGGCAACTCAACGTCACCGACCTGAAAAACGATCCGCGAAACGTGTCCGCGCACCTCCGGATCAATCACGCTTGTGACCTCGCCGATCGTCCGCAACTCGCGCAGTTCCTCTGGATGAATTTGGATGATGTATTCAACACCGTCATCGTTATCCGGCTGCCAACCGTACGTGATGCCGAGCGCGGCCATCATCAATAGCACTGGGACTCCGCCCATCGTTCAATCCTTGAATGATGCTTCTGGGTCTCGAAGGTCTCTCGCTGTGCGTTCCGCGCAGCAAGGCCCGAGGATTTTGCGATGATCGTAGCGATCGATGCATGTTTCGGTAAAGAGAGATTTGGTGGGCAATCCACGCCGTGAAACGGAGCTTCGCCACTCTAGGTGCCTTGGCGAAGCTACACGCTCTTTGCTTGCAATTGCTCGTAGCCCTCGACCAACATGCTGCACGCCGATTCGACCTCGGCAGCCGTGTTGAAACGCCCGATCCCAAATCGAGCGCTCCGTCGCGCGCGAGACTCATCCAGTCCTAATGCAGTCAATACGTGACTCGGCGCGGCGTGAGCGTCACTGCAGGCAGAACCGCTGCTGAACGCGATATCTGGCGTTGATGACATCCAAGCTTGCCCCTCGATCGCAGGGATCGCGAGGTTCAAATTGCCGGCCAACCGGTTGCCCCCAAGAAGGCTGGGACCATTGAGTTGCAATCCGCCAATCGCCGATTCAAGATCGCTCCAAAGACGATTTCGAAGGTCGGCCACACGTTGATTGTGGTCATCCATCGAGTCAACGCAAAGCTGCAATGCGGTGGCGATGCCGATCACACCCGCAGGATTCATGGTCCCACTACGTATTCCGTTCTGCTGGCCACCACCGACAATCTGGGGGCGGATTCGAACACGTCGGAGAGAGTTTCCGACCACAAGCAATCCTGTACCCTTGGGCCCATAGTGTTTATGTGCCGTCGCGCTCAGCAAATCGATGTCAGCATCGATCATATCGACGGGAATCCGCCCGACGGCCTGCGTCGCATCGCTGTGCAGGAGTGCTCCACGGTCATGGCACATTTTGGCGATCTGCTTCATCGGCGCGATCGCACCGATTTCGTTGTTTGCCCACATCACCGATACGAGCGCCGTGTCGTCATCGAGTGATTCTTCGAGTCGCTGCAAATCAACAACGCCTGCATCCGAGTGATCGGCCGGCATCACCGGCACCTTTGTCACACGAAAACCTTCACGCTCCAGCTCCGCTGTAACATCGAGTACGGCCGGATGCTCCGTCGTGACGGTCACGATGTGGCGCCGTTTCTGCCGTGGGTGCGTGCAAACTCCTCGAATCGCCAAATTGTTGCTTTCCGTCGCGCCGCTGGTCATGACCACGGACTCGACCGGTGCGTTCATCAAGCTCGCTAGTTGCGCAACGGCCCGCTCCACCGCAGCCCCGGCAACCTTGCCCAATTCGTGACTACTGTGAGGGTTGCCATAGTGCTCCGACAGCCAAGGCACCATCGCCTCCACCACACGCGGATCGCAACGAGTCGTGGCATGGTTATCGAGATAGATCATATGCATCACCGATCACAATCAGGAGTTCAGTCGAAGAGAGCTTTGATCGCAAGTTGACTCCAAGTCTCCAACCGATCCATATCGGAACGCAGCTCCTGCAAGCTGACAAATCCGCCCTCAGCCAAATCGGCCTCGTTGCTGGCGACCTCGGGTCCTTCCAATACAAACCGATGCACCACGCCCAAGTGAACACGTCCGACATCATTCGACGGATCATAAATCAGTCCGTCCCGAGTCTCGGTGTACGCGGAATCGAGCCGAACTTCCTCTTCGAGCTCTCTACGCATTCCCGTCGAATAGGGGTCAGCGCCATCTGCCGCGTCCTCACGACTGATGTGGCCACCGATCCCGACACTCCGTTTCGCGTGCAGCCTTGCTTCACCGCTGCCACCACCACGAGTGTAGGTGAATAGTTTTGTGACGCCCTGGGGATCAGTCCATTGCAACAACACGTACGGAATCAACTGCTTGTAGCTGGGGTCCGTCTCCATGGCACTCCGCGGCTGAAACGAGAGCTGGTCGCTGCTCAGGATTGGTTCCAGAAATCGATCGACGTCTGCTTCGAAGCCATCGATGATGCCAATCGAATTCACGACCGATTCCGGGACAACGAGAATGTGTTCTTCTTGAGCCGACAAATTGCTCTCCTTTCGAGCGACGGGGATTTGCTTGACGGCCGCATGGATCCGCAGCGTTCAGCAGAGTTGATTACGATTTTGGGGAAAGTTCAAGGCATGGCGAATCGAAACAGGCCTACCGTTATCATGTTTTCTCGGAATACCTCTCTCACATACTCATTTGCCGCCCTCTGAAGGCATTGCCGTCGCCCAGGGGCTGTATTCATCGCCCGAGCGTTCCCCGGTCATCCAGCGACGTCCGGCCTACGCCTCGTCAACTTCACTTTCAACTCGGACTCCTACATTCAAAGCCCTATCGCGGTCCGGCGGTACCCGGCCACTTCATAACGTTCGGGCCACGGATCGGCGCCCGCACATGCCCGAGACGCCGCCTATCGCGAGGAATGCTCCCGAATACCGTCGTCGAAATCACCAACCTCCAATCTCTCCAGCTGACTGACCATGAGACGCCCCCCATCCAATCTCTCCCGACGGGCCTTCGTTGGCGCCGCTGTGAGTTCGACACTACTACATTGGGACCTCGGACGTCGCAGCGTGGCCGCCGACACGATCTTGTCCAAGAAAATTCCTATCGGTCAGATCGGAACGACCCATCCGCATGCCAGTGGAAAACTCGCTGCGATTCGCGGACTGCCGGATCTCTTTGAACTGGTCGGCGTTGTCGAGGAGAACGAAACGCGTCGTGAACAGCTCAGCAACACCGATCCGTATCGCGGTGTGCAGTGGATGACGAAGAGCGAGATGCTCTCGAGCAACGTCGCAGCTGTTGCCGTGGAAACAGAAGTCACGCGTCTGGTCCCAACGGGAATGGCTTGCATCCAAGCTGGGAAGCACATCCATCTTGATAAGCCTGCGGGATCGTCGATGAACGATTGCCGACAATTGCATGCGGAAGCCGACGAACGCGGACTCACGATTCAGATGGGCTACATGCTGCGGTACAACCCAGCCTTCGAATTGCTGTTCGACATCGTTCGTAAAGGATGGCTTGGTCGAATCACGGAACTCACGGCCGAGATGGGCAAGAAAGGCAGTGACACGCTCCGTGAAGAACTAAGTCAATACTCCGGCGGAGGCATGTTTGAGCTCTCCTGTCACCTGATCGATGCGATGGTTACGGTGCTGGGCAAACCTGAACAGGTCACGGCTCACAACCGACGAAGCTATCCAGAGAAAGATACTTTTGTCGACAACCAGCTGGCGGTCTTCGATTATCCGAACGCAATTGCCACCATCCGCTGCAACCATCTCGATCCGTTTGGGTTCCCGCGAAGGCACTTCCAAGTCGTGGGCGAACAGGGGATGTTTGAAATCAATCCACTGGAACCACCCAAGGTTCGTCTCGCTTTCGATCGTCCCCGAGGCAAATTCAAAAAGGGTTTTCAAGACGTCACCATTGCGGCGAGCGTTGGCCGTTACGACGCGGAATTCCACGACCTCGCGTCCGTCATTCGAGGCCAAAAGAAACTGGCGTGGGATTCCACGCACGACCTGATCGTGCACGAAGCCGTTCTGCGTGGTAGCGGCATGCCCGTTGACTGATCCCCAGCTCTCAAAGTGATTCAACATGCAAAGCAAAGCGACCACCGTCAGCGAGTACCTGAAGGAGTTACCTGCGGATCGCCGCGCCGCCATTTCCGAAATTCGCAAGGTCATTCGTCACAACCTGCCGAAGGGATTTCAGGAGGGGATGCAATACGGAATGATTGGCTACTTCGTTCCGCACCGTTTGTATCCCGACGGCTATCACTGCGACCCGAAACAACCGCTGCCGTACGCTTGCCTGGCATCGCAAAAGAACTACATGTCGCTCTATTTGTTCGCGGCCTACAGCGACAACCAGCAAGACCACTGGTTCCAGAACGCATGGAAAGCTGCCGGTAAGAAACTGAACATGGGCAAGTCGTGCGTCCGCTTCAAGAAGCTCGACGATGTGCCGCTCGATGTCGTCGGTGCCGCGATCCGACGGGTCTCTGTTGAGGAATTCGTTGAGATTTACGAGTCTTCGATCAAACCTTCGGCAAAAAAGAAGAACAGGGTTTCCAAGCAGAAGTCGAGTCAGAAGAGATCATCGACAACGAAGTCAGGGTCGACCCGGTCAACTCAGCAAAGCCCGACCATCAAAAAGAAAAAGGCAACGAAGAAGAAGCACGTTCCGGTCAAAAAATCTGCCAAGAAGAAAATTCCTAAAGCAAAACGAAACTCAACCTCGGATGGGGCGAAGTCGGCCAAATCAAAGAAGTCAGCGAAGTCATCTCGCAACTCAGCCAATGCGACGACCAAGAAGAAGACGAGTGTTCGAAGGAAGAAGAGCAAACGCCGCGCAACATGAGCGACAGATCACGTCCAAACCGATTTTCGCGAAGCCCACGCGAGATGATGCTACAGGCTAGCAGTCGGGGGTGTTTTCTTGAGGTGTCGGTAGGCTTTTTCGGTGGCGATTCGGCCTCGGCGAGTTCTCACCATCAACTCACTTCGCAGCAAGAATGGTTCCACTTCGTCTTCCAGTGTGTCACTACTGACATTCATCGTATGTGCGATTGCTTCGAGACCGGTGGGGCCACCAGCGAAGACTCGCATTAAGGTGTCGAGGTAGCCTCGGTCCTGCTTGTCGAGGCCAAGTTGGTCGATGCCGATCATGTCCAGCGCGGCGGTCGCAATCTGATCAGTCACTTTGCCGTTCGCTTTACTTTGCGCGTAGTCACGCACCCACAACAGGCGGTTGTTTGCCAGTCGCGGCGTGCTCCGACTACGCGAAGCGATCACTTCCGCAGAGGGATCATCGACGGGAATCTCCAGTTTCACCGAGTTGCGTCGAACGATCTCGCACAACTCGGGCTGCGTGTACCAACCAAGGTGTTCGCGTATTTGGAATCGATCACGAAGAGGTGCACTCAGCATCCCCGCACGCGTGGTTGCACCGATCAACGTGAAGGGGCGCAACTCGTAATTCAAGGTTCGCGCGCTAACACCTTCGCCCAACACGATGTCGATACGGTAATCTTCCATCGCGGTGTAGAGATATTCCTCGACCGCCTTCGGAACTCGATGGATTTCATCGATGAACAGAACGCTGCTTTCCGAGAGGTTGGTCAGGTAGGGCAGCAGGTCCTTGGGCGCCTTCAGTCCGGCACCGTTGGCCATTTGAACCGACGTCTCCATCTCAGCTGGAATCACGGTGGCAAAGGTTGTCTTGCCCAGACCCGGTGGTCCATCGAAGAGAATGTGCCCGAGTGGCTCGCCACGTTTTTGAGCGGCCTCGATGGCAATTTTCAGTCGCTCGATCACATCCCGCTGTCCCACCATTTCATCCATGCGTCGGGGACGTAGCGATCCGTCCTGTTCTCGCGGGACCGCAGCCGTGGCGGTCTCAGGATCGGATTGTTGGTAAACTGCTTCTCGTGCCATCGGCGATCTCACTCCGTTGGTTGCTGACGCCCCTGTTTTAGCGGCTCCACCTGCCAGTGCGAACCGCAAATGCCCAAATGAATCGATCGATGACGAACTCAAAGCCAACACAAGCTGCTCACTGGCATGGCTTTACGCAAATGTCGGACTACGAGCCGCTTGTGGTCGAAAAGGCCGAAGGTTGTTGGCTAACGACACAAGAGGGGCGTCGACTTTTCGATGGTGTGGCCAGCTTGTGGTGCAACGTGCATGGTCATCGCCACCCAGCCCTCGATGCGGCGGTCCGCGACCAACTCGATCGGGTTGCACATATCACGACCCTGGGAATGTCGTGTGCCACCACCGAAGCACTCGCTGATCGCCTGGCCGAAATCACGCCGGGCGATCTGTCGCACGTGTTCTTCAGTTGCGACGGTTCATCTGCCGTCGAAGCCGCCATCAAAATGGCGTTTCAATACTGGCATCAGCGTGACGATGCGAGACCCGAGAAAACGAACTACTTGGCTCTCGGCGCCGCCTATCACGGTGATACGACCGGATCGGTATCGCTCGGTGGGATCAAATACTTCCACCAGTTGTTTGCGCCGATTCTGTTCTCGCCGATCCGCGGTCCGGTCCCCTGTACATACCGGCTTCCCGCGAACGTGGCACCTGAATCAGCCGCGGATCACTACGCCAACGAAATCGAATCGCTGCTCCGCGAGCATCACGAAACGCTCGCTGCGGTTGTCATGGAACCCCTGGTTCAAGGGGCCGCCGGAATGATCACGCATCCGCCTGGCTTATTGCGTCAGGTTCGAAAGCTCTGCGATCAATATGAGGTCTTGCTGATCTGCGATGAGGTGGCAACCGGTTTTGGACGGACTGGCCGTTTGTTCGCGTGCGAACATGAAGGTGTCACTCCCGACATCTTGTGCTTGGGGAAAGGCCTGACCGGTGGCTATCTACCCATGGCTGCCACCGTCGCGCGGCCTCATGTCTATGACGCCTTTCTGGCACCTGCGGCGGCATCGCGACAGTTCTTTCATGGCCATACGTATGGCGGTAACCCGCTGGCCGCCGCAGCAGCATTGGCCTCGCTCGACCTACTTGAGCAAACGTCGCTGGTCGCCGAAGTATCCGGCAAAGGTGAACGACTACGCGAGCGACTTGCTCCTCTCCTCAGCCATCCCAACGTCGGTTCCATTCGGGGCCGCGGCTTGATGGTGGGTATCGA
>JBPCVD010000305.1:0-15022 GCA_051010815.1 Rubripirellula sp. | reverse complement strand
TGCCAATCGTCTTTCTTAAACAAACTCAACTGCTCCGAACCGGGAATCGCAATCCACTGACGCGAATGGGTTCCGTCGGCCCAGTGATTGGCGCTGATCTGATACTCGACGACACCGTGCGAGGGTTGGTGTTGGACCACGTCCCTAAAGATACCGGTTTCACTCAGCGATCGCGGAAACGGCTTTTGGTCTGCGATCATGACGTTGGGGTCGATGCGCAATATCGTTCCGTCGTAGGCGAGGATCAGCACCTCGCCAAGAGGATCAAGCAGAAAGCCAATGATCTGCAGCGGTGTGTCCACGAGCTCTTTTTGCCAAAGGACTCGATCGCCCTGGTGCTTCAATGCCCAGACCTTGCCGGTCATCCAATCGCCATAGATGTAGGCTCCCTTCAGATCGGGAATTCGGTCGCTCTGCCAAAAGTGCCCCCCAGAGATAGAACGTGAATCAAGATGCGTATGTTCAAACAGTGGTGGCGTGATCGGTATTTCAGGCTGAAGATCTTGCTTGACGTTTTGCGATCCCTCCATGATGCTCCAGCCATGATTGCGGCCGCGCGCAACGCGATGAATCATTTCACGCATCTCCCATCCCACGTCGGCGGCAAACAGATCGCCACTATCAGGATCGAACGCGATCTTCCAAGGGTTGCGCAATCCGAAAGACCAGATCTCTTCCCGCGTGTTGGGTCGACCGACAAATGGATTGTCGGGCGGAATCCGATACTGTTGATCGTCGGTTGGATCATCAACGTTGATTCGCATGATCGACGCCTGCAAATCGCTGATGTCCTGCCCCGTGTTGTCTGCATCGGGCGGATAGGGTCGCTGACCATCACCCACACCGAAATACAACATCCCGTCAGGCCCGAACTGCATGGTCCCGCCTTGGTGCCCGCGACTGCTCCAGCTCAACAACACCTGCAAGCTGTCGGGGTCGACGGTCGGGACGGCAGGATCAGTGACTCTGAATCGCCCCAAGTGAACGCCTTGCGGATCTTGGGGTTTGGAAACAAAGGTGACGAAGCACCATGGTTGGTTCTCCAGATCTGGATGGAACACAACGGCGTAAGCGTTCTGTACTTTGGAACCGTAGGCCTCGCTCAAATCAAGAAATGGCTCGCTGGTCGCATTGGCCGGATCGTTCACAAAGGTGACCAACTTCCCCCCATGCTGCGTCGCCATCCATCGGCTCGCGCTCTGCACCCACGACACGTCGGTTGGGCGATCGAGCTCCACCTTCTGAAAGACACGTGTCGCCTTGTAGGGCAACGGCGGATCCGGACTCCCTTTCACGTTGGACGCCGTCCAGGGATGGAGTCGCGGTGGATTTGAGTCCTGTCCGTTCACGACCTGAGCAGTGTGAACTCCAGCCAGGATTGATCCCAGGCAGATCGCGAGGACGCCAGCGTAAATGCGTTCCATATTCCGTACGTTCCGAATCAAACTTGAATGAGCAATCGATGATGGCAGATTTCCGCCATACATCGTAAACCGCAGCGATAGCCGCCACTAGACAATGCCGCCACATGCTGGACCGCATCGTTGATGAACCGCATTTGACAGGCCCGCATCACGAGCAGTCGTGCGTCAGGCACCGGAAGGCTCCGTCCGCACAGGTCCGCACAGGTCCGCACAGGTCCGCACTCTGCCGCCACATGTCAGGGCAAAAATGAAAATTCGTTGGTATTGATCAGCGTTCGACAAAGCAATTCGATGCTTTGCGAGTTTACAAATTCGATTGAAGCATCCAGTTCCTCCGATGTCGGCTGCCGACTGAGCAGCAATTCGAAACAGCGAGCAACCTGCGCCGGCAGGGAGTCACCAGCCTCCGATTCCGCTCTTTCCGCGAGCAGCTTTGACTGCGTCACGACAAAATCGCTGTTCATCAAGTTCAATGCCTGCAGCGGCGTGGTCGACACCGGGCGTTTGGCTCGAATCTGTCCGCAATCTGGAAAGTCAAACGCAGTGAAGATGCGATCGTCTACTCGTCGCATGCGCTCCTGATAGAGCATGCGCCTCCATGTTGGCTCACTGTGGTTGTCGAGCACTTCCCATTGCGCGTAGCGTTTCTTGATGTTGTGAATTCGGTAGCTAGGGCCACCAAGAGTGGTATCAAGATGCCCCGAAGCCTGAAGGATCGAATCTCGAATCACTTCCGCCTCCACGCGTCGCGGAGGAAAACGCCAAAGCAGTGACGCGGAGGCGTCGATGCGCAATCCGTCATCGTTGGGAAGGCTTGACTGACGGAACGCCTTCGACATGACAATCCTGCGAACCATGCTCTTCATCGACCATTGCGAATCGACAAACTCGATGGCCAACCAATCGAGCAGTTCCTGATGCGACGGCGGTGCGCCGGCGAGACCGAAGTCACTCGGTGTGGCGACGATCCCCGTTCCAAAGATGTGGTGCCAGATCCGATTCGCCATGACACGCGCGGTGAGTGGGTTGTCGGGCGCAACGAGCCATTTGGCAAACGCCCTTCGGCGCTGCGGCCCCGAATCTCCTGGCTTCAAATCCAATTGCCCGCTGAGCAATTTCGGAGCGGCAGGGTCGACGCGATCGCGAGGGTCCTCGGGGCTGCCACGTGCCAGCACGAATGTATCGACCGGATCGACGAATCGTGCGAGGAAGGCGGGCTGAGGACCATCCACCAACAAGCCGCTGATCATTTCCTGAATCTTCGCCTGCAGCCCCTGCCGCGTTTCGTTGTTCTTCGATCGCTTCTTCATTGCGGCGGTTGAACTGAACGGTTTCCATTCGCCATCTGGCCCGCGCAGCTCGATCTTGAACTCGCCGTACATCGACTTGGATTCCATCCAAGTAGTCGGTCTCGTAAAAATCTTCGCGGTTGGAGCTGAGCCTCAGTGACCCGATGGTGACTTCTCGAGGAAACTTGAAGTCGAGCCAAGGGCGTTCCTTGCTTTCCTTTGGGGATACGCCTCTCCAGCCTTTCGTTCCCACGACGCCATCGGTCAATCGCCAGATCGGCTGACTCTTGACGTGAGTGTCGGGATTGTCCGTGATCGTTGTACCGAAGTCCGGTGACAACACGTTGCTACCCTTATCTTCCGATTCGAAGATTTCAAGCTCGTCGATTTGGACCCATCGTCCGTCGAACGAGACTCGAAGCTCTTGCGTGGTTTTCGGTGGGAAGTGAATCTCCTGGTAACCGGTCCAGTCCTCCACCCACGCCCAGCCCTTGGATTTCATTTTCTGCCGCAACGATGCGAGCTCGCGGCGAAGCTCCCGTTCGCGAATCGCACGAGGATGCGTTTCGCCAATCTCGGGATAACGACTTCCGAATTCGACGTCCTGAAATGCCGCCGACATCGAATAGTAATCGTGAATCGAGAGGGGATCGAACTTGTGGTTGTGACACCTGGCACACCCGATCGTGACACCCATCACCGAAGCGCCGACGGTCTGCAGGACTTCGTCCATCCGATCGGCGCGAGCCTGGCGAATTGCTGTTGGCTCTTGACCTACAGTCGCGGCGGGGACGTGCGGACCGGCAACCAGAAACCCAGTCGCATCGCCTTGCCCCATCAGGTCACCCGCCAGTTGCTCGGAGACGAATTGATTGTACGGTTTGTCTTCATTGAAGGCTCGCACGACGTAGTCGCGGTACATCCAAGCGTTCTTGCGATACAAGTTACTTTCACTTCCGTTTGTCTCTGCCCAGCGAATGACGTCGAGCCAGTGTTGCGCCCAGCGTTCGCCAAAGTGCGGCGACGCAAGCAACTCTTCAACCAGATCCGAATACGCGGAATCAGCATCGACAGCGAACGCAGAAACGAAGTCGTTCGTCCGTTCGGGAGTCGGTGCGAGACCTGTCAGCAAAATCGAAGCCCGCCGGATCAGCGCACCAGCGGGAGCCGGTCGCGAGAACTCAAGTGCCTGGGCACTGAGCGTCTCTTCCAGGAATTCATCGATGCTGTCGTGTTCGTAGTTCTCTTGCAGCGGCAGGAACGACCAGTGATCGAGCGATTCATCAAGCGTCGCATCCATCTGACCTGGCCATTGAACACCTTCCTTGATCCAGCGCGTCAGCAGCTCGATTTCTTCGGCCGGCATCTTTTCTTCATCCGGCGGCATTGCCATCTCTTCATCAACATGATTGATCAGCTCCACCAGATAGCTCTTCTCCGGCTCCCCTGGAACGACTGCCGGCAGACCGGAGTCACCACCTCGCAGCATCGTTGGACGCAAATCCAATCGCAGCCCCGATTCCTGCTCATCCTCGCCATGGCAATACCAGCATCGCTCCTCCAAGATTGGCGCGATGTCGCGATCGAAATCGACGTCCTCCGCCCTCGCCAGAGCGCTGAAGAAGAAAGAGGCCAGGAGAAAACAGATTGAACGGATGGAGTATTTCATCGGCTCAGTTTAATGGATTCTGACCAAATCACAATTTGCAACTTACTTGATGGGCGTTTGGATTCGGCAACCACGCTCGCGTGGGAACCCTGTCCAACAGTAGGCCGAATCAGCATCTTCTGTATACTGAATTGTGTCGCCTTTGTCCCAGATCGCATCCATCGCCCCCCCCATCATTCCGATTTCTATGACGGTGCAATCACAACTTTTATGGCGCCGGGCGGCCGTGCTAGCTGGCGTCCTACTGGTGACCGGATGCGGCGACAAAGCAGAGGACGCGAAGGAGGCGGTTTCAGCCTCGGTTCCCGATCGAGCGACGCAAAATGAAGTCCCGGTCAATCTGACGCAACGCGCTCGCAGCATGCTTCAAGCGGGCGACTTGGATTCGGCAGCGGAGTCGGCCTATCAGGCGCTGGTGCAAGACCCGAACAATGGAGACGCGACTCTGGTGGCCAGCCGAATCGAGGCGGCGCGAGGGAATCACCAAGCCTCGGTTGACCTTGCAAGTTCGATCGACATGCAATCGCGACTCGGTCAAAGAGCGGCTGAGGTTCACGCTCAGCAATTGCTTAAATTGAATCAGCTTTCGGAAGCTGCGGACGTGATTCTCGCCAGCCTCGATCGCGCACCCGAGGGAGACAGTCGATCGATTCCGTTGCGCCGTGATGCTTGGCAATTGCTTTCCCGTGTGGGTCGACGGCTAGAGGCGTCTTGGCAGGCGGACATTCTCTGTCGCGCCGGCAAAGCAAATCAGCTGCAAATGCTGTCACTGGCTCGACGCAACGAAGCATTTCCATTTGCGTTGGAAACGGGAGGAAAGCCTGAGGATCAATTTGAGCCGGGGCTGGGCATTGCCAGGTGGCACTTCACGCAGCACGAATACCGACGAGCCTTGCAGGAATTGTCCGGGCAAGCCGAAGCAGAATTTGAATCGCCTGCAGCCTGCGCACTTTATGGTCGACTGCTCGCCGAGACACAGTCGCATGAAACGTTCTCGGACTGGCATGCCAAGTGCGATGCGAAGGCAGCCGAATTGAGCGACTACTGGGTGGCTCTGGGGATCTACTTTTTCGACCAGCATCAGTTCGAAGCTTCGGCAAGAGCATTGCTGGAAGCAGCGACTCGCGATCCCACCGATTTCTCTTGCGTGAATCGGCTCGGCCGCGTTTTTGAAGCGCTGGGGCAATCCGAGGAAAGCGAACAGTTTCGTCACCGTGGAGCACTCATTTATCAGGTCGAGTTTGCTGCGACGGACACCGAGCCCGGCGACGCAAGTGCTTCCGAGGGACTTCTGCGACTGCTGCTCGAACTCGGACGGCCCTTTGAAGCGATCGGCTGGACGCTGCTCAGGCTCCCCGCGAGCGACGTCAATCGGCGCGCCGCTGTTTCGCAAAAGCTCACGCAGCTGAGCCGAGATCGTAACGCCGTGATGATGTCCCGCGAGATGGCATTGGTGGGTGTCGATCCATCAAGATACAGTTTGGAACCTGCGCTCTCGATGCTGCGTCAATCCGCTCCGGCAAAATCTTCTACTGCAAGAGCGTCTACCGCAAAGCCTTCAGAACAGTTCGCGACACCGCGGTTGGAGAATGTCGCGTCGGAAGTGGGGCTCGACTTTCAGTGGTATCAAGACATCGAGCACGGTCTCTCGCTGATCCCGCTGCACGAATTGATGGGCGGCGGCATCGCGGTCGCTGACTACGACCGGGACGGTTGGCCCGATGTCTATGTGGCTCAGGGCAGCGGCGAACCCCCGTCGGATTCGTGTTCTCGATCGAACGTGCTGTTTCGCAATGTCGCTTCGCAATTTGAAGCGGTCACCGAGGCGGCGGCGGCTAGCGACTTCAACTATGGATCGGGGCTCGCCGTCGGTGATGTGAATCAGGATGGGTTCGCAGACCTCTACATAGGCAGCCTCGGCCGCAATCGATTGCTTATCAACAATGGCGATGGAACCTTTCGTGATGCGACGGGCGTTTGGGGCAGCATCGAGGAACGCTTCACCTCGTCGTTGGCGATCGCCGATATCAATGGTGACGACATGCCGGACCTGTTCGAGGCCGTTTATGTCGAAATGGAAGGTGGCTTTGAACCTCCTGAGATCGCGGAAGATGGAGTTCCCATCCAGCCCGCGCCGGTCGAGCACTACGCGCAATCCGATCGCTGGTTTGAAAACATGGGCGACGGTACGTTTCAACTTCGAGAGATCCCGCGTGAGGTCGCTGATCCCGGAACGTCTCTTGGTGTCGTTGTGACCGATTTCGACGGCAACGGAAGCAACGAGATCTTTGTCGGCAACGATGCACGCACGAACCACTTTCTTGTCCCCAAGGGTGAGAACCAGTTCGTGAACGCTGCCGGCGTGAAGGGGATCGCGAGCGGCTTCAGTGGCGAGGCGGATGCCTGCATGGGAATCGCAACAGGTGACTTTGATCGCAATGGATCGCTTGACATGCACATTGCGAATTACGCCAAAGAGTCGGCGAATCACTATTTGCAAACTTCGAAGGGTGAGTTCACCGATCTCGCGATTCGGTATGGAATTGACCAGTTCACACTGCCATACATTGGATTCGGCACCAAGGCGGTTGACGTCGATCGCAACGGATGGCTTGATCTGATGGTCACCAACGGTCACGTATTTGACCTTCGAGCCGATGGCCAAGAATTCAAGATGCCTCCCCAATTTCTTTCCAACCTTGGCGATCGGTTTGAAATGACGGCGGTCGAAGATCGCTCCGGGTATTGGGAGGGCACGTACCTTGGGCGGACGATCGCGATGACCGATTTCGATCGTGACGGCGCAATCGATTTCTTAGTCGGTCATCTGCACGCCCCGCTGGCGTTGCTGCATAACCAGACGGACGCGTCGCGCGGTCACTGGATTCAAGTTGAACTGGTCGGCACGGCCAGTGAACGAGACGCGATCGGAGCGAGGGTTCAAGTCAAAATGGAAGACGGTCGGCAATTCACCCAATGGATCACTGCTGGCGACGGTTATCTTTGTTCCGACGAACCGGTGATCGATTTTGGATTGGGCGAAGGCGGCAATGTCAAATCACTGGAGCTCGATTGGCCACACGGTGAGAAACAGGTTTTTGACAACCTGTTGGCTGAACACCGCTACCTGATCGTTGAGGGCAACCCTGAACCGTACATGTTGGTGAGGGATACGGTGCCGACCCCAAACGAAACAGCAATGCTGGACCTGCACGAATGATGCGATCAAGATTCTCCGTCACGCCCGGATGGGTGCGCATCGTGGCCTTGACCGGTGCCGTGGCATTGACCGGTGCGGTGGCATTGACCGGATGCAGCAAACGGGCGCCGAGACAAGCTCAATCGAATCGAACAAAAAGCTCACCAGCCGAAACCCGTCTGGACGAGCCATCCGGCCACGACCGGATGCTGATGCATATCAGCGTGATTCGTGACCGGTCATCCTTCGAACACCCGTACATCGGCTCCGCCGAGGCAAAAGAGCTCGAGCAGTTGTTAGCCCAAAGCTCCTTCGGGGCACCCATGTCATTGCGATGGGACACGACGTTTCGGCTCGCCGAATTGAATCTGCAACTTGGAAACGAGCGGGATGCGATTGAGGGATTTCACTGGTGCAAAAAGCATGTCGACGAAATCCCGCAACCGGCCGAGGCGAGAAATGAGCGTGACATGCAAGTGACTTTCGAGCTCGGCATTGCATACATGCGTCTTGGCGAGACTGAGAATTGTTGCGTGCGTAACAACGCGGAGAGTTGCATTTTGCCGATTCGAGGCGACGCAATCCACACAAGCAGGGAAGGCTCCGAAGAAGCCGTCAAGTGCTTCATGGACGTTCTCAAAGATACCGATCCAGAAAGCGAACTTCACCTGACGTCGCAATGGCTACTCAACATCGCCTGGATGACGCTTGGTGAGCATCCGCAATCCGTACCAAGCGAGTACCTGATCCCGGAAGAGTCATTCGATTCAACCGAGCGTTTCAACCGTTTCGTGAATATCGCAAAGAGCCTGGGGATCGACACATTCAGCATGTCAGGTGGCGCCATCATCGACGACTTCGACAATGACGATTACCTCGATTTGATCGTGTCACCGTGGGACCCCAATGGTCAGATCAAGTGGTTCCGAAATCAGCAAGACGGCACATTCGAGGATCGAACGAAAGGATCGGGAATCGACGGGCTGTGCGGTGGCTTGAATCTGATCCAAGCCGACTACGACAACGACGGGGATGTTGACCTGCTGGTGTTGCGTGGAGCGTGGCTTGAGAGCAGTGGGCGCCATCCCAACTCACTGATCCGAAACAATGGTGACGGGACTTTCACGGACGTCACTCTGGACGTCGGCATGGTCGATCACTACCCGACTCAAACCGCTGCGTGGGCGGATTACGACAATGATGGCGACTTAGACTTGTACATCGGCAATGAATCGGACGAACAAGTCGACGCGCCATGCCAGCTTTACCAGAACGACGGAAGCGGCAACTTTCGCGACGTCGCCACCATCGCCGGTGTCACCAACAACCGATACACCAAAGCGGTAGTGTGGGGCGATTTCGACAACGATCGTTACCCCGACCTTTACGTTTCCAACGACAACGCGAAGAACCGACTGTACCGCAACAATCGTGATGGGACGTTCACGGACATCGCGGAGGAAACCGGAACCGAGGCGCCCATCAAGAGTTTTCCGGCATGGTTTTGGGACTACAACAACGACGGGCATCTCGACCTTTACGTGTCGGCCTACAGCGCCAGCACCGCTGACCTGGCGGCGTTCCACCTTGGCTTGAAGTCAAAAGCTGAGCGATCCAGACTTTATCGCGGTGATGGCGAAGGTCACTTTGAGGATGTCGCTCAAGAGAGCGGCTTGAGTCGGCCCGACGCAACCATGGGTGCAAACTTCGGCGATCTCGACAACGATGGATTCCTCGATTTTTACCTCGGTACGGGCTACCCGAAATATGACAGTTTGATGCCCAACGTGATGTATCTGAATCGCGAGGGCGAAAAGTTCGTCGACATCACGACGGCAGGCGGCTTTGGGCATCTGCAGAAAGGGCATGCCATCGCGTTTGCGGATCTGGATCATGACGGTGACCAGGATGTGTTTGAGCAGCTCGGCGGTGCCTACCCGGGAGATCAATACAACGACGCGCTCTACGAAAACCCCGGGTCTGACAATCACTGGATCACACTGCGGCTAAGCGGAAGGACATCCAATCGATCCGCCATTGGCGCAAGAATAGCGGTGGAGATCACCGAGGGTTCGACGACACGAAAAATCTATCGCTACGTCAACAGTGGAGGCAGCTTCGGCGCCAATCCCCTAAGGCAAACGATAGGGCTCGGCTCTGCCACGAAAATCAATGCGCTGGAAATCTATTGGCCGACCAGCGACACGACGCAGTCATTCGCCGAGGTTGCGATGGACGGTCACTTCGCGATCGTTGAGGGCCAGGATGAACTTGTTGATATCCAAGTGCATCAACTGAAGTTGGGCGGCGCACCTTGAAGCGGTCGAAGTTCAGTGCGTGATATCGATCGGAAATCGTAATTGAATTGCCCAACACGGCCCTGACATCGCACTGGGTCCCTGGCATCGCACTGGGTCCCTGACATCGCACTGGGTCCCCGGCATCGCACTGGGTCCCTGACATCGCACTGGGTCCCTGACATCGCACTGGGTCCCTGACATCGCACCGATCCGCTCACCAAAGGCATCGATTCGCCGACTTCCTGCGAATTAACTCGACCTCACCAGGAGCCCGAGCACTTTGATGTTCAGCAAAGGCACAAAAAAAGCCGATCGGAAAAATCCGATCGGCTTCGCGATAGATTGACTTGGTCTTACTGACCAGCATCTTCCGGAGGTGACCCGCCCAAATCTGCCTCGGCGGCCGCAAGGTTGGCTTCGTACTTCTCAACGTTCGACATTTCAACGCCGTCCGTCACCGCACCGCCCCCGCTGCCGCCGCATCCGTTAATCAGGAACAGCGAACACGAAAACAGCAATCCACCAAAAACTCTTTTCACTTTGAAATCCTCGGAAGCCTGGCTTCCATTAGTGTTAAAAATACCATCCGACAAGGCTTCAGAAGAAGCCTTGTCGTTCGCTCCAAATCGCAACTACTGGTTCAGTTGCTCTTCGATCGTTTCTTTTGCGCCCTTGGACCCGAGGGCACCCCAAAGACCATAAGGACTTTGAGAGCCGGGCACGTTGGACGGGGGAGTTGGCCCGACATTCATTCCATTAAGCCAAACCATCGGCGCGCGGTTGTCGCCCGCTTCGATCGACTCGGTCATGAAGACCACTGCACCATCCGCCATCAGTATATGGCATCCACCCTGGTGGCGACTCGACATGGAACCGATTAGCGTGTTACCCACATTATTGACCCAACAGATTTCGCTGTTTGGCGGCAGGATCGTGTGACAGCCCGAATCGTTGACTCTCTGGTCAGCCCAGCGAAAACCACGTCCCTGGTTTGCGTTGGTTTCCACCGGGGCAGTTGGAGCCCAAAACTGTGGACGTTCGGGATCAATTTGACCTTGGTCCTCACACCACTTTGGATTCTCGCGAATGTTCGCAACCTGGTTGGGATTTCTGGTTCCAACCGTTCGGTTGTCATTGTCACCCAAGTCGGTTGCGATCTCGCCCATCATGATGGTGTTGGACAATCCGTCCAAAATATCGCGGAACTTTGACGCTTTGTGAGGCTCAAATACGCCACGATTGGCTGCACGCCCCTGCCTCGACCAACCATTGATTTTGACGTACTTCCAACGATTTGGCTGGCTCATGTTCCAGCGTGCATGATTCGTACCGCCTCGCATCGACCACCATGACGAATCGCCCAAGCAGATCGCGTAGTTGGTTCGCCCGAGTGCGGGCAAGCCTACGCCTGGGTCGCTGGGACATCGCAGTGTTGGAATCTCTGTCGACCAAGGTTTGTAACGAATGCGGTCCGGACTCGGTCCCATCGGTGCCCAACCCGTAGGCAATACGTATGGGTTGTCTTCATCCAGCGCGTTTTCCTGGTTGGGATTGCTAATTTGCTCCCAGAGTGCTTGCTGCTCGAAGAATGGCGTCAGGCCAACGAGTGCGCTCAAACGCCAAGCGTTCGCGTGCCCGTAACTCGTCCACCAGTTTTCGGTTGGACCGCTGTTAGCGATTGGGGCCGTGGATGAACCTGGACTGTCCGTTCCAGCACCGTGAAGAGGTAGCTGCTTGTACGCACTGTGGTAATTGTGATGGGCGAGGCCGATTTGCTTGAAGTTATTGCTACAGCTCATTCGACGCGCGGCTTCGCGTGCCGCCTGAACTGCTGGCAAAAGCAAACCAACCAGCACGCCGATGATTGTGATGACGACCAGCAGCTCCACCAAGGTGAAACCGCGGTACGGATGATTGAGGGGTCTCTTCATTGAAATACCTATGGGAAATGAAACCTGGAGAAGAACGCGGCTCGGGGCTGGCGACTCATGCTTCGCAGCAATCATCCTTTCAGCCTCCGGAACATTGCGAACACACATTGGGTCGCGGCCTGAGCAAGCCACCCGATAGGGTGGCTCACTGACAACACACACATATTACCCAACTGTTTGCGGAAAGACGATAGTCAAACCTACACCCCACGCACGCTCAAGGCTGCGAGATAGCCGCCAAATGTCGAATTCGAAGGTCGCCATCGGCCCCAATTATTAGAACACCTCTGAAGAATCATCACAGATCGACACATCGCCGATTTTCATTTCACGCGCTTGCAAAATTCATTGCAATAGTTTGTAACAATTTGTAGCAGCGTAGAAGCCGCACGGGCCGAGGCAATCCTCGGCCCCTCGAATGAGGGTACATAGCAAACTCGCTCGCTATATCCAGCGTCGCCCTCGAACGACAAAAGTCGCTCAGATAGCGAGACGAGCCAGTTTCACCCGGGCAACGCTGCAGCGACTCAGTTCCTGCTGTGACCGCTATACTGTCGCAACTTGAGGCGGCGGCGGCTTTGTTACCCCTGAAGGATGAACGCTTCGGTGGCAAGGATTTAGCTTCGGTGGCAAGGATTTAGCTTCGACGCCACCACCAAGCCAAATAACCACCATCAAGACAGGACCGCATGGCCCGTGTTTCTGCGGCCTGCAATCCAACGGTTTGCAATCCCACGGCCTGCAATCCCACGGTTTGGGTCGAGCGGAATGCAACAGTCCACGATCTGGATTACGAAATTGACGACGTTTGCTCTCTTCCTTAAGCAGCTGCCGGCTGTCTCTTCATTGACGTTGCAGGATGGATGAACGATTCAGCACAGCCTGATTTCCAAGCGCGACTTCAAAAACGCCAATTTGCCTTCGTCGCAGCATGTTTCTTGATTTCTGGATTCGCGGCGCTCCTTTACGAGACGGTTTGGCTACGTCAGTTCGCGATTCTGCTCGGAACGAGTGAGCAAGCGCTTGCCGTCGTCTTGGCCTCCTACATGGGCGGGCTCGCCGTCGGGTCTTTGATTGCCAGTCGGATCGTCGACTCAGTACGCCGGCCTTTGCTGACGTACGGTCTCCTTGAACTTGGCATTGCAATCAGCGCGCTGTTTGTTCCCTACGGACTTGCGATCATCTATTCAATCCAGTCGACCGTACTTGGTGGGAACGCTGATCCACCAGCTTCAGGCGGCATCCTGCAAGGCATGTTCTGTTTTGGGAGCGCATTCGGATTGATCGCGATTCCTGCAGCTCTGATGGGAGCAACATTGCCGCTACTTGCTCGGCACGTTGTAAAGCGAGATGAAGAATTGGGGCCAAAAATTGGCCTGCTCTACGCCATCAACACGGCTGGGGCGGTGATAGGAACCATGGTGGCCGCTTTTCTCTGTCTCCCCAATCTCGGATTGGCTCATACGACATGGATCGGTGTCGCGGCGAACGTACTCGTCTTCTTGCTCGTGTTGGCAATCGTGCGAAAACGGACGGACCTCCGCCCTCCGGAGGCCGACAACATTCAGCCAAGTGCCGGAGAACGCCTTGGCGTCGGAGAACGCCGTGCGGATGCTCGAAAAAAAGGTAGTCAAAAGAAGAAACAACGCCCGGGCCCGACGCGCGACGACGCTATCAGCGAATCAAGATTTCGCCTGATTCTTATTTTTACGGCGGCCAGTGGCGCCGTGTCGTTTTGCTATGAAATCGTCTTTACGCGAATGCTGGGCCAAATGCTCGGAGGAAGCGTCTATGCATTTGCAACGATGTTGTCCGGTTTCTTACTTGGAATCGCGATTGGTGGCGCGATCGCGTCGCGGCTAACCAACAGTCGTGCGGCGGCGGCTTCCTGGTTTGTCTACGCACAGGCCGCCGCGGCAATCTGCACGTTGATGACCTACCACTTGGTCAATCAAATGGTCGTTTGGCCATGGCAGGTATGGGGCGGAACATCGGCGACGCTGGTGCAGGTTGCCGCGTCCATTCTCGCCTTGCTTCCGACCGCCACGTGCATCGGTGCCACATTTCCACTTGCAATCCGCATCTACGCCAGGGACGAACACGATGCGGCGCGTGGATCGGCAAGTGTTTACTTTTGGAATGTCTTGGGGGGAATCGTTGGAGCCGTCGCAACGGGCATCTTGATCCTGCCACTTCTGCAATACCACGGGGCCGTAGCCTTGGCGATCTTGGCAAATATCCTGATCGCGATCGGCGTTGTATTCGTATTGAAAGTGAATCGTGGCCATCTCGTCGTCGCAGCCATCTCGCTTCTGATTCTGATCAGCACATTCCCTTCGGCACCCGAGAACGTGTTGCGAGTTTCGGCACTGTCGGGCGAACTATCGAGTGGCAAAATTCTCTTCAATCACGTTGGCAAGTCGGCCACGGTGACCGTGTTCGAAGATACGGACTCGATAGTTTTTCAGACGAACGGCCTGCCCGAAGCAAATTTGCTTCCGCTGGGGGTTGGGGAGCTCCATCAACACAGCGCCTATTGGCTCTCTTCACTTCCCTCGTTGATTCGTCCTGAGGCCAAGACAATGTTGATCATTGGCCTGGGAGGAGGCGTTGCGGCGGAAGTCATCCCACCATCGATCAAGTCCGTCGATATTCTCGAAATTGAACCGGCTGTCGTCGACGCCAATCGCGCAGTGGCAGACCGCCGCAATCGCGATCCGCTGTCCGACCCTCGCATCCGTATCATTGTCAATGACGCACGGAATGCGTTGGCACTGTCGGACAAAAAATACGACATCATCGTCTCTCAACCTTCGCATCCTTGGACCGCCGGCGCGTCCCACCTTTACACTCGTGAATTTGACGAACTGGTTCGCGATCACCTGAACCCCGGTGGACTCTTCCTGCAATGGATGAATGCGGCGTTCATTGATGTTGGATTGGTCAAGTCGATGGGGGCATCACTTCTGGATGTATTTTCGCATGTCCGTCTCTATGAGCCCACCGAAAACGTGTTCATGTTTGTGAGCTCCGATCGGCCAATGCGACCGGAAGACGTGGCCGCGAGCAGCCGTGGTCAAACATTGTGCGAGGTAAACCAAGCGGATCGCGATCTCTTTTATCGTCTTGGTGTGGTCACGCCCACACATCTGTTTTCACGATTGCGACTTGACGAGGCAGAAACGCAACGCGTCTGCGATGGGGCCGATC
>JBPCVD010000304.1:0-29055 GCA_051010815.1 Rubripirellula sp. | reverse complement strand
CTGCAGGTGAATCGCAAGTTCCTGGGGGTTGAGGGAAGCACAAAATTCCGAGATTGGATTCGATCAGCCGTCGCCGAGAACCGACCGTATGACGAATTCGCCCAACAGATCCTCACTGCCTCAGGCTCGAACAATGAGAATCCGCCGGCCTCCTACTACAAAGTGTTGAGGAACCCGGAGGACACGATGGAAAATACGACGCATCTGTTCCTTGGAATTCGTTTCAACTGCAACAAGTGCCACGACCATCCGTTCGAGCGTTGGACACAAGACCAGTACTATCAGATGTCCGCCTTCTTCGCGCAAGTCGGACTGGAGAACGATCCAGCCTCTGGGAACCGCAAGGTTGCGGGCACGGCAGTGGAGGGTGCGAAACCGCTCTTCGAGAAGGTCATCGACAAAACCAGCGGCGACATCAATCATCCGCGAACCAACCAGATCGTTCCTCCCCAATTCCCCTTCGACGTGCCCCACGAAACGGCAGAGGAGAACACGCGTCGAGCACAGTTGGCTGCATGGATCACGGACCCAGACAATCCTTACTTCGCGCGAAGTTATGTCAATCGATTATGGGGATATCTGTTTGGCGTGGGATTGATTGAGCCCATCGACGATATTCGCGCCGGAAACCCGGCGACAAACCCCGAGTTACTGGACCATCTGGCCGAATCATTCATTGATTCTGGGTTCGATGTCGCGCAGGTGCATCGGGCGATGTGCAATAGCCGAACCTATCAACTGAGCGTGAAGACCAACCCACTCAATGAAGACGACGCTCTGAATTACTCGCATGCTCTTCCCAGACGACTGCCGGCGGAAGTGATCTACGACGCAGTCCATTCGTTGACCGGAGCGGTGAGCAGCATCCCTGGAATGCCTGCTGGCACGCGAGCCGCTGCACTGACCGATTCGGGAGTCAAGCTTGCGGATGGATTCCTGCAAAATCTTGGTCGCCCCGCTCGTGAAAGCGCCTGCGAGTGCGAACGCAATTCCGACCTGCAACTCGGTCCGGTCATGGCACTGATCAGCGGGCCCACCATCGGAACTGCGATCGCGGACCCGAAAAACGAACTGGAACGGATCGTCGCCGAACACACTGACGACAACTCGCTTGCGGAAGAGATCTTTCTGCGGGCTTTAGCTCGACGTCCGTCGGAATCCGAGCTCGCTGCCTTTGCGGGGATGAAAGAGATCATTCGAGACGGACACAAGGATCTCGTCGCTCAACTGGAAACCGCCGAATCCGCCTGGAAAGTTCGACGTGTCGAATTGGAAGCGTTGCGAGAAAAGCGGTTGGCAGCGACCAACAAGAAGATCGAAGCTCGCAATGTAGAGATCAAGCCAGAACGCGAGCGTCTGGCCAAAGAACGTGAGGAACGCATCAAGAAGGCCGAAGAAGCGCTGGCGAAAGTCAAAGAAAAGATCGGGAAGAAGATCGACCAATGGACGACCGATCAAAAGAGCTCCATCGAGTGGTTCCCACTGGCGGCAAGTTCGGCCTCATCCACCAACAAGGCCGTCCTAACACCACAGCCCGACCGTTCCATCGTTGCCAGCGGCAATAAAGCGAAAACGGTCTACACCGTCACGGCCAAGACCTCGCTGAACAACATCACAGGAATTCGGCTGGAAGCTTTGAGCGATCCAAATCTACCTTCCAATGGCCCTGGATCGGCAGGCAACGGAAACTTTGTGCTCACGGAACTCGAGGTGATGGCGGCTCCCGCCAAGACCCCGAAGAAGTCCGCCAGTGTCAAAATCGCCAGCGGCATCGCCGATTTCTTGCAGGACGGCTTTAACATTCCGCAAACGTTTGACGGCAAAACGCGAGACCAACGCGGCTGGGCCGTCGCTGGTGCTACAGGCATGGGACACTGGGCAACGTACAAGTTCGACAAACCGATTTCTCACGATGGAGGAATCGTCCTGACCTTCAAGTTGCATCAGTTTCATAATGCAGCTGAACACACTTTGGGACGTTTTCGATTCAGTGCAACGACTGAAACTGGCGACATACCTTTGAGCGCATCGGAATCGATCGCCGCCGCGTTGAACACACCCAAAGCGAGCCGAAGTGAAGCCAACAAGAAATTGCTGAGCGATCATGTGGCGGCCACTGATGGCGAAATCAAAAAGGCCAATGCAGCATTGGCAACAGCAAAATCCCCGTTGGCTCCCGACGCCACATTGGTCTCGCTGGAAAAACGCAAGACGGACCTCACCAAGCCAACTCCTGACGATCCAGCTTTGGTGCAACTACGCGACGACGCCAAACAAAGCACCTCCCAACTGGAACAGATTCGCTTGACGGCTGCCGAAGACCTCACCTGGGCCCTGATCAATAGCCCGGCATTCTTGTTCAATCACTAAGTCATCGACCCACTCCCTACCGACATCCCTCGGAGACATTGCCATGCTTTCGTTCAAAGGCTTTAAGGCAAAAGACCTCTGCGATCCTCATCTCGCACCCACTCGACGTTCCTTCCTAAGGGTCGGCGGCTGCGGAATGCTGGGTCTCTCGCTTCCTACGCTGTTGCAGTTGCAGTCTGCCTCGGCCGTGGAACGCGTCGCTGGTGCCACAGCCAAGGGTGGTGGTCCAGGCTGGGGAAAAGCCAAGAGCATCATCATGGTGTATCTGCAGGGCGGTCCGAGCCACTTGGATCTCTGGGATCCCAAAGAAAACGTGCCGGACAACGTCAAGAGTGTCTTCAATCCAATCAGCACGAAGCTGCCAGGCATTAAGTTCACTGAAAATCTGCCGAAGCTCAGTCAGATCAATGACCGCTTCTCGATGATCCGGTCAATGTCCTACACGCCCAATGGGTTGTTCAATCACACCGCTGCCATCTATCAAATGATGACCGGTTACACGACGGACAAAGTCAGCCCTTCCGGGCAACTCGAACCACCGTCGCCGAAGGACTTCCCAAACTTCGGCAGCAACATCGTCAAGATGCGTCCCGTAGATGAGCCAATGTTGCCGTTCGTGATGCTGCCGCGTCCGCTTCAAGAGTCGAACGTGGTGGGGAAGGGAGGAACGGCTGGCTTCCTTGGAAAATCCTTCGATCCGTACACGCTGTATCCCGATGGCGACGATCTTGACATGGGCAAGATGGACCGCATCAAGATCGATGACCTGAGGCTGCGTCCAGAGGTCTTCAGCGTCCGATTGCAGCGTCGAGCCAAATTACGGGATCTCCTGAACCAGCAGATGCCGGACATCAACAAGGCAGTCGAATCCTTTGAGTTGGACGAGTACTACGATCGCGCTCTTTCCCTCATCGTTTCAGGTCGCGCACGACAGGCCTTCGACCTCGGCAGTGAATCTGCGGACACGAGGGACATGTATGGTCGCAACACTTTTGGACAAAGCTGCTTGCTCGCACGACGACTTGTCGAGGCTGGCACACGTGTGGTCGAAGTGATCTGGCCGAAAGTCGCGAATAGCGACAACCATTCCTGGGACCATCATGTCGGCCTCAGCAAACGCATGAAGGATCAATCCGGGCCGATGTTGGATGGTGGTCTTTCCGCATTGATCACCGATTTGGACGACCGCGGAATGTTGGAGGATACGCTAGTGGTGGCGGTCGGTGAATTTGGTCGCAGTCCGCAGCGAGGCGTCAGCACAAGCGGCAACAACAACACCGACGATGGACGCGATCACTGGCCGTACTGCTACACCGCGGTCATGGCCGGGGCCGGCGTCCGCCGTGGCTATGTTCACGGCAAGAGTGATAAGACGGCTTCGGCTCCACTGGAGGATCCAGTCCATCCGGCAGAAGTGCTGGCAACGATCTACCACAGCTTTGGGATCCATCCGGAAACGATCGTCTACAACCACCTCAATCAACCGAGAGAGTTGGTCAAAGCCTCAGCACTGACTCGCTTGCTTTCCTAGATCTATCGTTTGATTCGCTTAACGATCCAAGGTCGTCAAGAGCGGCGCATGCCTGATCGCGTTTGGGGTCCAACCGGTGCTGAACGAATGCGTCACGAGTTGGACACAAATACGATGGCTCATGGAAGCTGGAATAGCCGCTTCGCGTTCTCTGTCGTGACCGAAGCGAGGTAGTCCGCCGTCACGCCGCGCGTCTGAGCCAAGCAACGTAGCGTGTGTTCAACACGTGCGGGCTCGTTTGGCCTTTTGCCACGAAAAGGTTCGGGGCTGAGATAGGGCGAGTCCGTTTCGACCAGCAGGCGATCCTCCGGAACCATTCGTGCGACGGCTCGCAGTTCATCACTCTTTTTGAAGGTGACCATGCCGGCAAAGCTGACATAGAGTCCCATTTCAAGACAAAGCTTTGCAAGCTCGACATCACCTGTGAACGAGTGCATCACCCCGGGCGGAACGCTGGTTTGCTGCCGTAACTGATCAACGATGAGCTGACCGCTTTCGCGCATATGAATCACCATCGGCAACGCCGTTTCACGGCACAATTGCAGATGTCGATCAAAGAAATCGTGCTGCATTTCGATGGGAGTGTCATCCCAGTAGCAATCCAAACCGGTCTCACCAATCGCTCGCACGCCTGGCAATCCGGCCAAGCCCTCGATCTCTTGAAAATCATCCGCCGCTGCCTCCGCAGCAGAGTTCGGTTGAATTCCGACCGCAGCAAACAGATAGCCAGGAAACATTGCCGCCAGGTCGCAGGCGCGACGACTGGTCTCAACATCGATCCCAATCACCAAAATCCCGGTGACACCGACCGCCTTGGCCCGCTCGACCACGTCTTCGACGTTCTCGGCAAAGGCATCAACGTTCAGGTGCGCGTGCGTATCGAACAGTGGCAGAGTCATACCGACCAAAAGAATCGTGTCAGGTGATAGAAGACCGGTGCCGCAAAGCAAATGTTGTCGATCTGATCCAGTACTCCAGCGTGCCCCTGAACCAGCGTTCCCGTGTCGGTCACACCACGGTCTCGCTTGATCGCACTCATCGTCATCGTTCCAGCACATGCCATGACAGTAACGACAGCGCCCAAGATCCCAGCTTCCCACCAATGAAAAGGCGTGGCCCAGTACAACGATGCGGCTACGATCCCCGTCGTCACCATGGAACCCAGGAACCCTTCCCAGGTACGTGATGCGTTGATCTTTTCCGCGATCACATGGCGGCCAGCAATTTTCCCCCATGCCCGTTCAAAGACCGAAGCCAGCTGCGCAATCAAGACAAAGAAGATCAATACACTGACGGTGCTGCCCGACCACGGTGTCGGCAGGTTGCCCGAGGCTCGAGAAGTCTGAACAAGATTCAAGTCCAGCAGGGCCGGCGCGTAGCTGAGCGAGTAAACACAGATCAACAACCCAAACTGAATTTTCGCGCTACGTTCCAAGAAACGCTTGTAGTCTCCAGCGATTGCCGCGCGGGCGGGAATGAAGAGACTGGCGTAAACCGGAATCATGATGCTGTAGAAATCGTAGTAATCGATCTGCTTTGCGCCACCAAGAAAACTCGGCGGATTGCTTCCCAACGCGATCAAGATGTACTGCAGCGGCGTGAAAATGAAGAAGACCCAGAACAAAGATCGATGATCTCCGCGACGCGTTGGCGTCATGGTGATGAACTCTCGAAGAGCCCAAAACGAAACGAGCCCGAACAGAATCACAACCCCGATTCGGTGCAAAAGAAAACCGAAGGCAAAGATGACGACCATCATCCACCACACACGCAGCTTGTGGTTGAAACGATGGACCAGGGCAGACTCGACGCCGATTTTTTCTCGGCGTGAAAGCACAAAGCCGACGATCGACGCAATGCTGAGTGTGGCAAGCACCACTGCTAACAAAATGTACGTCCGCGGGTCATGCCAACTGGCCTGACCGATCAAGTTCGTCACGATGCAGTGCAGGGCGATGGGCATACTCACGCGCTCAGTCGTTCGACCACCGCCGAACCCATGGGTTCGGTTCCGATTGATTCGCCACCGCGAGCAATGTCACTGGTGCGAAGTCCATCGGCCAACACTGCTCCCACGGCTGCTTCCACAGCTGCGGCTTCCTCGTTCAGCGAAAGCGAGTGCCGCAACAACATTGCCGAAGCAAGAATCGTCGCGAGTGGATTCGCGATACCTTTGCCTGCGATATCGGGCGCCGATCCATGAATCGGTTCGTAGAGCCCCGGACCTCCGTCCCCGAGAGATGCACTCGGGAGCATTCCGAGCGAGCCCGGAAGCATGGATGCCTCATCCGTCAAAATGTCGCCGAACATATTTCCGGTAACGACGACATCGAAATCGCTTGGCCGATTGATCAGATGCATCGCCATCGCGTCAACCAGCACAACGTCATACTGCACCTCAGGAAACTCGTCCGCCATCACACGAGCTGCAACGCGACGCCACAAACGACTCGGCTCCAGTACGTTCGCTTTGTCGACGCTCGTCAGACGATTGTCGCGTCCCTGCGCCGCGATTGCCGCCAAGCGTACAATTCGCTCGACCTCGCTCACGCTATACACCATCGACTGGTGGGCAGATTCATCTCCTCCACTGCCGCTCGTTCCGGACTCACCGAAATAGATGCCTCCGGTCAACTCCCGAAGAAACAAAATGTCAGTCCCCTCGATGATTTCGCGTCTTAAGGGGGACGCATCCAACAATTCATCGAACAAGCGAATCGGGCGCAGATTGGCAAACAGCCCAAGTTCTTTGCGGATCTTCAGCAATCCTACTTCGGGACGGGTCTTGGCATTCGGGTCATCCCACTTGGGGCCTCCGACGGCGCCCAGCAAGATTGCCTCCGACACACGACAGGCATCCACGGTCTCCTGAGGCAGTGGATCGCCGCAGGTGTCAATCGCGATGCCACCGATCAGATGAGATGAGTACTCGAATTGGTGCCCGAATCGCTCAGCAACAACATTCAAAACGCGTTGTGCTTGCGCGACAATTTCAGGGCCAATGCCGTCGCCAGGCAATAAGACGATGTTAGCTTTCAAGGGAGTGGCTGGTCACTTGGGGGTCAAGAAATGGTTTCGTGGGGATGACAATGTAGCCGAAGCGATCTAATTGCCCAATGTAGGCCGACAAACGCCTTAAAACACCTGATCACAAGGCGGCAACGAAACGCGGCATTTTTGAAACCAGACAGGGCCTCCGACATAAGAACAACCGCATCACTTGGAGCTATGGTCCCAGGATTACCGACGAAATCGACCTTCGCAGGCGTTTGGGAATCAGCCCATTGCGTCTTTCGCCTGCTCGATCTCCTTCAACATCGGCGCCGAGTTTCGGAGTAGAGAAGCGACTTCGTTGGCCTTTCGGACCCACGAATCGACTTCGTCCAATTGGCCTGCCGCACGCGCGGCACGAATGATCAGGCATAGCGTCTGCGCTTCGCGGAAGTGCTGCCCCTTTCCGAGCAACTCCTCCCAGCCCTCCTCGGCCATCTTCAAGGCCACGTCAAACCTCTTCATCGCCAAGTGGCACTCGACCCAGAATAGATAGAAGTTGTAGGGCGCCGGCTCTTCAGGGTCAGGATTGCTGGTCTCGGCGCCAACGATCTCATCGCCCCGTCCAAGTTTCGCCAATCCGCACGCTTGCGCGGCAGCGACAACCATGTAGTCCGTATCGGTTTCGATATCGTCGCCCAACTCTTCGTTGAAGTCTTCCTCGTACTCCAGCTCGTCATCTTCGAAAGAAGCATCTTCATCTGCCGATGCTTGGAACGTCGACTCTGACGCGAAGCCGTCATCGACTTCCTCCGACGGATCGAATTCGTCTTGATCGAACGAATCACCGGAATCGCCACCATCAAGACGTTCGATGAACGAATCAACGCCTCCCGAACCGTCTGCAAGTTCCACCATTTCCCAGCACGTGGTCGCCGCATCCACCATGCCTTGCCAGTCGCCACGCATGAACGCCAGTTCCGTGTCGTAGGTGGCCGCATGAAGGTAATAAAGGGGATCATCCAGCGCGCGTGTATGCGCCCAGATTTCATTTCTCGTTTCCGTGGCGGCCGACAAATTCCCCTGAGCTAGTTGAACCTCATACGTCGCGCCCAATCCAATGCACAAGTCTTCGTTGTCGGTAAGCGGAGACGCTTCGACTAGCTCTGCGATCTCCTGAATCTCCTCTGCGTACCCCAGCGGGTCGATCAACGTGTAGGCGCTGGCCAACATGTTGTTGAGTCCGATTCGCTGCGGCTGATGCGCATAGATCGCATCGCGCGATGCCATGGCGGCCGGGTGGACCACGGCCATGCCCTCAATCATGTCGTGCGCCGTTCCGATCAATTCGTTGCCCAGATAAAAATCAAAGACAAGGGTCAACGGTTCGTCCTGGAGTTTTCGCGACAGGGCGACAGCTTCCCGCAACCCTGCGAGCCGCGTCTCAAGCGAATCCTCCTCATACGCCTCGCTCAGTCGCTCAACGGCTTCCTGCAGCATCTCAAGTTCGGTCTCGCTTTTTTCGGCCTCATACGCCTCCGCGAAAGAATCGAGAAGCTCGTACATCAGTGACATGGTGTGGCTCAGCGAAATCGGTGTTTTGAATCTTGGCTAGCCTTGCGAAGGCTCTGCGGCCGACATTCTGCCACGTTTTCATTTTCACGCTACGACCGTCAAAACCAAACAATTCGCAACCCAGACGTGCAGTGGATCGATCACGGGCAGGCCTACCGACCTCTCGAAGGGCGAATGGAACGCAAGCTTGTCGGTGGACTGCGTCCATTTCGGCATTTTTCGTCACCACGCCTTGATCCGATTGCGAACCTCTCATGCCCGAGCAACTCCTCCCCCTGAATCTCGGTTCCGTCGCCCCATCCACCGACCGCAAATCGTCGACGCAAGCAATAAGCGTGCTGCACATCGTCAATGGGGAGCACTTTTCCGGAGCGGAGCGTGTCCAGTCGCACCTAGGACGATGCCTACCCTCGTTCGGCGTGACAGCTGATTTCGCCTGCGTGAAGCCCGGCAAGTTCTCCGCAATGCTCGACGAGCACGAGGGGCTGTGGGGGACGGGCTATCGAACCGCCATGCGACACCGATTCGACTATCGGGCGATCGGAATGGTTCGCGAGCTTGTAGAAGAACATCGCTACGACTTACTACATGCCCACACACCGCGAACCGCGTTGGTTGCATCTCTCGTCTCGAAATGGACAGGAGTTCCTTGGATCTATCACGTACACAGCCCGGCCGCACGTGATTCAACGCGTCTCCTGACCAATCATGTCAATGCGTGGATTGAGAAGCAAACATTTCGCAACTGCGCGCATTTGATCACGGTATCTGAGAGTCTTCGATTGGATTGCATTCGCCAAGGTGTGGCCGAAGACAGAGTAACGGTCGTTCACAACGGCGTGCCCGCGATCCGCCCGACGCGGCTACGCACTCCATCGCCTGGAGGTACATGGACCATCGGGATGGTCGCTCTGATGCGACCAAGGAAAGGTTTGGAAATCGCGATCGACGCAATTGCTGAACTCGATCGACGCGGTCATGACGTAAGACTTCGCGTGATTGGCCCCTTTGAAACCGAGGAGTATCGATCCGACATCGAATCGAGAATTGCCTCACGCGGCGTCGAAGACCGGTTGGAGCGAATCGGTTTTGTCAGCGACGTTCCCGAGGCGTTGTCACAACTTGACGCAATGATTCTTCCCAGCTTGTTTGGCGAGGGACTACCGATGGTGGTCCTCGAGTCAATGGCTGCAGCAGTACCCGTGGTCGCAACACGAGTGGAGGGAACTCCGGAAGCGATCACTCACGGACTCGAGGGTCTGCTGGCGGAACCCAACAACGCGTTCAGTCTCGCGTGCGAGATCGAGTCGCTCATCACAGGCGATCATGATTGGACGCAAATGTCGGAAGCTGCATTTGAACGCCACCGACGATCGTTCTCAGATACTGCGATGGCACGGGACACCGCCACGGTCTACCGCGATCTACTTTAGGACCGACAAACGAGCTTCGGGCCTAGTTTTAAGTGGCCACCGCTCGCCTCCTGCGAATCCCGTCTCGCCGGTGACTTTTCAAGGCAACTAACGGGGTGGCCAGGAAAGCTGAAGTCCCATACTTGCGTGACGTGACACGCATTCTCAAACATGTGGATGGAGGGCGGGGGCCAACCACCCGTCTCACAGCGGACTTGCCCCCGTTTCCCATGCAATTCGCAGCGTTCCTGTGTGGTTCTTGCTACACTGTCGGCTCTGGAAAGCTGGCTTCTGCGTGCTTTCTTCACACGCCCACCCCCGAGGGTCGTCGAGGCTCATTTCGCGACGATCTCTTCTTGGCTCTTGAGAAAAAGGTCACCCATGCTCTTTCGGTCTCTGCTGACGATCTCTCTGGTCGTTTCAGCATCGTACGGATTCGCCCAAGACGATTCGAAGAAGAACGTCTTGATGATCGCTGGAAAACCTTCACACGGATACGGATCCCACGAACACTATGCGGGATTGAAGGTATTGGAAGGGGCGCTCAATGGTAGCTCCGACGACTTGAACATCACCGTGGTGCGCGGATGGCCCGAAGACGAGACGTTGGTCGAATACGCTGACACGATCGTGATCTACTGTGACGGTGGCAAGCGTCACCTGGCCATTCCCCATCTCAAGGAACTTCGTTCCAAGCTATCGGAGGGCTGTGGCCTCGTCTGTCTTCATTATGCGGTCGAAATGATCCCGGGGGAGCCGGGTGATTCATGGGTCGATCTACTGGGTGGCCATTTCGAAATCAACTGGAGCGTCAACCCTCATTGGGTAGGTGACTTCAAGCAGCTCCCAACGCATCCGATCACACAGGGTGTCAAACCCTTTGCCACCAATGACGAGTGGTATTTTCACATGCGATTCAAGGACTCCGACAAGATCACGCCGATCTTGTCTGCGATTGCTCCGCCCGAAACCATGCGTCGCAAAGATGGAGCCCACAGTGGCAACCCCGCCGTTCGCAAGAGTGTTGCTGCTGGTGAGCCTCAGACAGTCGCCTGGGCGTATGAGCGACCCGATGGCGGTCGTTCCTTTGGCTTTACCGGAGGGCACTTTCACTGGAACTGGGGGCACGATGACGTGCGACGCCTCGTGACCAACGCGATTCGTTGGACAGCCAAAGACGGAATCGACTCCGAGGGATCCAACCTTGCGGGTGAGTTGGGAATCGATGCTCTGTTGGAAAACCAAGATTACGATCCTCCAAAGAACTTCGACGCGAAAAAGATCGAATCTGAATTCAACTTGCAGTCATCCGTCGCGCCCAGCAAGCCAGACCTTGCGTCGCAATCATCCAACGACAAGCGAAATGTGGCGTCTCAGACGCCCGAGGGACAGGATCAGCGGCAACCCGCCAATGCAATCAACGGCTTGGAGATCGGCGAGGGTTTGCAGGTGACGCTGTCCGCCAGCGAACCGGATCTGAGTAGCTTGACCAATTTGGATATCGATGACCGTGGTCGTGTGTGGGTCTGCGATGTCATGAACTACCGACGAAACAACGGATCGCGTCCCGAGGGGGACCGAATATTGATTCTCGAGGACACGACGGGTGACGGAGTGATGGACTTGGTGAAGACGTTTTACCAAGGCCGTGATATCGATTCCGCCATGGGCATCTGCGTCTTGGGAAACGAAGTCATCGTGACCGCCACTCCAACAGTGTGGCGATTCGTCGATGAAGACGGCGACGATCTTCCCGATCGCAAAGAGGCGATGTTCACTGAAACAGGTCAGCCGCAGCATGACCATTCCGCCCACTCGTTCCTGTTCGGACCGGACGGAAAACTCTACTGGAATTTTGGGAACACCGGTAAACAAGTCAAAGATGCGGAGGGCAATACCGTCGTCGATATTCATGGACGCGCGGTCGTCGACAATGGCCAGCCCTTCTATGGCGGAATGCCGTTTCGATGCGACCTCGACGGTTCAAACTTTGAAGTGCTGGCTCACAACTTTCGAAACAATTGGGAAACCACGGTCGACTCCTTCGGCACGCTGTGGCAAAGCGACAACGACGATGACGGTAACCGTGGAACGCGTATCAACTTCGTGATGGAACAGGGCAACTATGGCTACCGGGACGAACTGACAGGCGCCGGCTGGCGAGATGACCGCATCACCCTGGAGGAAGAGATTCCGTTGCGTCACTGGCATCTGAACGACCCGGGCGTCGTTCCCAACATGTTGCAAACCGGCGCCGGTTCACCTTCGGGAATTTGCATTTACGAAGGCAGATTGCTACCCAAACGATTCTGGGATCAGGTCATTCACTGCGATCCAGGCCCGAACGTGGTCCGCGCCTATCCAGCCGAAACGGACGGAGCAGGGTACAGCGCGACGATCGACCCACTGATGACCGGTACGGTCGACAAATGGTTCCGCCCGGCAGATGTCTGTGTTGCTCCCGACGGTTCGCTCTTTGTCACCGATTGGTATGACCCCGGCGTTGGCGGTCACAATCAAGGAGATACAGATCGCGGTCGCCTGTTTCGAATTGCTCCCCCTGGTGTTGGCTACACCGTGCCCAAATTTGATTACTCCACAGCTCAGGGTGCTGTCAACGCGTTGAAGAACCCCAACCTGTCGGTTCGCTACAAGGCCTGGCAGTCGCTCCACGCGATGGGCGCCGATGCAGAGGCCGCTTTGCTGGAACTTTACGCAGACGCGAATCCGCGATATCGCGCTCGTGCCCTTTGGCTGCTTGGCAAAATCCAAGATCGCGGATCGCATTACGTTGATCTGGCGATTACGGACTCAAACGCGGACATTCGCATCACGGGAATTCGTTTGGCAAAGCAACTTGGCATGACTCCCTCTCAAGCCTGCCGCAAGCTTGCGAAGGATCCCTCTGCTGCGGTTCGCAGGGAACTCGCCATCGCATTGCGGTTTGATGAGTCAGCCTCGATGCCCAAAATTTGGGCCAGTCTTGCCCAGCAGTACGATGGAAGCGATCGCTGGTATCTCGAGGCACTGGGAATCAGCAGTGACCTGCGTCCAAGCGAGTGCTACGACGCTTGGTTGGCGGTCGTGGACGGCAATTGGAACACGCCAGCCGGACGTGACATCGTGTGGCGTACCCGAGCCCCCAAGGCAGCGTCGACACTCGTGCAAATCATTCAGGATCCAGAGCTGAAACTGGAAGATACGAATCGATATTTCCGCAGTCTCGAGTATCACGACCCTGCGGTAAGGACGGAGGCATTGAAAGGACTGCTATCTCTGTAACGCCACCAGTTCACCCAATGTCGTACCGCTTCGATTCCCGCCTATTCAATTCTGACGCCACCCATGATCTTTCGCACACTTCACGCGACTCTCTTTTGCATTGCGGCTTCATCAGCAACGATCGCTGACGACAATGACCTCCGAGCTCGAAACGATGCCATCATCGTGCGAGCGATCGAACGCATGGAGGGATACGACCACTCCAACGACCAGCATGTTTCCGATGCAATCGAGAGACATATCGCGAGCAAGGAAGGCACAGCAGAATACCTACAGTTGGTCAAACGATTTCGTCCCGAAGGTCTCTCCGAGAGCCTCGAAGCGATGTTGCTTAGCGGAGTCGACGATTCGGTCAAAGTCGAGGCTGCAGGTCTGCTGGGAGACGCCAAGGATGGGCCCCTGGTTTTGCGCCGACTTCTGAGGAGTGAAAATGCCGAACACGCAACCTCGATTGCTCGAATCCTCGGTCTGCTAGGCAACGGGCGATCCACCAAGATGCTGCTCGAAATTGCCTCCGACGCCGAGCGTCCGTTTGACGTGCGCAAAAACGCTGTCGTAGGCTTGGCACGCAATAACAACGGCTCCAAGTCCTTGCTTCAGCTTGCGAAATCGAAGCAACTTGCCCCAGACACGCGTTTGTTGGCCGGTGGCCTGTTGGCGAGAAATCGTGATGCCGACATACGCAAACAAGCTGCAGAGATCCTTCCACAACCGCAGCAGAAAGACCACAAGCCACTAGCTCCCATCGACCAACTTTCGGCCATGCGTGGCGATGCCAGCAAGGGCATGGCACTGTTTCGCGGAGTTGCCACTTGTGCGAACTGCCATGTGGTCGGCAAACACGGGAAGGAGGTCGGGCCCAATCTGTCGGAAATCGGAAGCAAGCTCTCGCGCGAAGCAATGTTCACATCGATCTTAGATCCGAGTGCCGGAATTAGTCACAACTACGAGAATTTCATGGTGTTGACCACGTCCGGACAAGTCATCAATGGCTTGATGGTGTCGGAGACTCCAGACGCGGTCACGATTCGAACCGCCGAGGCCATCGATCGAAAAATAGCCCAAGGTGACATCGAACAAATGAAGAAAAGTGAGAAGTCCATCATGCCGGACAACCTTCATCAAACCGTGGACCAAAAAGGATTGATCGACCTCGTCGAATACATGACGGAACTTAAGAAGAAGCCGCTGTAACCTTCAGTCTCTGTGAGGTCAGTCTCTGTAACTTTCCGTCGCTGTAACTTTCAGTCGCTGAGGTCGAAAGACGTGGTAGCATTCGTAGCACGGTCCTGTGTCAACGAGACGTCCAGTGGCTCGACCCTTCCGAGGATTTGAGTCGCCTTCAACTTGCCTACACTACGGCTATCCACCGAGACCGGAACGTTATCGCCGACAACGAACACTTCTCCCTCGCCCAAAGTGATCGGATACATCGAGGTGTCATCTTGCGGACGCAATCGATACTGATTCAATCGGGCTACTTCCAGTCCCGACGCTTTCGCTTTTCCTCCGAGAATGCGGAACGCAACCGGTCGATCACGACGGACGGGTGCCTCATCGTCACGTACTGACCTGGAAGGCGTGACGATGTGATCTCGACTACCGGTCGTCTGCAGGCGGACCAATTGATTGCCTTCGGGCAACCAAAACGCGACCTCAAGCGATACGGGGACTTCGCTGTCGATATGCAGCGTCAGTCGAAGACGATCCACCGACTGAAGCTTTCGGTTGACGTCGACGTTGTAGGTATTGTCATCCCACACGCCGCTTGCGCGATTCATTTCGTGAATACTGTGGTGCTGATAAATCAACCAGCTCGAATCGCTTGTGATCCAGTTGCGATTCCCCTCGCGGGTCCATCCCTTCAACGCATGCCAGCGCGAATCACGGCGGCGGTCATCCGAGTCGACCGGCAGCCAGGGCACAGGAAACGGCAAACCCTGAAGTTCGGCGAGATGGTCATCCAATCGACGACCGTTCAAGCAAAGTTGCATTCCCTGATGGTCAACCGTGTCGTTCGACATTGCAGCGACTCGCTTGATCCGACGGACACCATCCCAAGTGATCGCAATGAGATCTCCGCGCTGAATGCCCGTGAGCCCCTCGGCAACGTAGTCATGAAGTTGCAACTGAACGACGTCCCCCGCTGAACGCGCGGGCTCTCGAGCCGCAGGCTCGCCACAATGAAAGCAGGTGGGTGCCCGAGCTTCTGCGGAATCCCCTTGGAATGGCCATGTCAGTCCGCATCCCTCGCAGCTAGCGACGCGATGCTCCCCCACCAACGTTGGCGCCATCGATCCACCCTCGATCCGAAAGACGGCGATTTGACTGCCCTTGTCACCTCGTCCCTGGTGCCATGCAATCCAGCCGGCCCATGGTGTGATGAATGCCAAAGCCAACCAAACCCAACGCACACGGCGAATTCCATCGCCGCCAAGAGGGCGGTGTTCCGACGCGGCCTCAGCGTCGTCAGCGGCGGCAGATGTACCGCCCACGCGGTCGTTTCCGGCTTGATCTAACAAGAAATTTCGGTTGTGGCTATACTGTTGAGTCCATTGGCCGAAAGACGTAATTGCCGGCCTAAGTATCGATTGTACCGCTTTGCTTCGCATGACCGAATCGACACTACGCTCACGTGATCTTCCTTCGGGAGCCGCCCGCCAATCCGGGCGCGAATCGCAATTGAACGCCTCTCCGATCCCCACGCGCGGCCGCATGGGCAAAGTGACCGGCGTTCGAGTTGCAGCAACCGGCTCCTACGTTCCGGAGGAAGTGGTCACGAACGAAGATCTGGCTGCTTTAGGATGCGACAGTGAGTGGATCATCCGTCGGACTGGCATTCGCGAGCGACGTCGCGCAGCGGCCGACCAAGCGACCAGTGATCTCTGTTTCGAAGCAGCGGTGCGCTGCATGGCGGAGGCAAACATCACCTCCAGTCAGATCGATTTGATCATCGTCGCCACGATCACACCCGATCATCCGACACCTTCCACCGCATGCCATCTACAACGTCGCTTGGGTGCCGTTGCTCCAGCGATGGATCTGAACGCTGCCTGCGCCGGATTCATGTACGGCTTGGTAACGGGAGCGCAGTTTGTCGCCAGCGGCAATCACAAGTGCGTCTTGGTCGTTGGCGCTGACTTGATGAGTCGCACAGTAAACCCTGATGACAAAAAGACGTATCCGCTCTTTGGGGATGCCGCGGGAGCCGTGCTCCTCACTCCCGATGAACCAAGCGACGGTGCCGGGATCCTCTCCTACCAGATCGGCAGTGAAGGATGTGGCGGCGAGATGCTTTGCATACCGGCCGGAGGCACACGTCTGGAGTTAACGCCAGATGTGCATTCGGACGGTCAGCAGTACCTGACCATGGACGGACGCAACGTATTCAAATGGGCCGTACGCGTCTTTGATGAAAGCGCCAAGCAAGTCTTGGCCGATGCCGGTGTGGAAGCAAGCGACTTAGGTTTGGTTGTATTGCACCAAGCCAACCAACGCATCATCGACTCCGCAGTCTCGGATCTGAATGTGCCGCCGGAGAAGGTGTTCGTCAACTTGGATCGTTACGGGAATACTTCCGGCGCCAGTATTCCGCTTGCGCTGGACGAAGCTGCTCGAGACGGCAAGATCAGTCGAGGCGACTTGGTGCTGCTCTGCGGTTTTGGCGCAGGTCTGGCTTGGGGCACCGCGTTGCTGCGTTGGTAATCGACGTGGGCGATCTCCGCTCATCTTCCGCGACACTCGGTCATCACCGGGAAACATGGTCACGGATGGCTCACAGAAGAGTTGCCCTCCCCGGCGGGAAGCTATCGGCTCAGCGATGAGGGAACATCCATTCCCGTCTGAAACGGAGAGATACGAAGAAACGGCATTCGGGAACGACACGATTGAATTGTCGAAAGCCGTTCGATGGAGTGAGACGCTTTGGCTCGAGCCGCCAAGTTACAGCAAGTGCTTTGCCTTGACCTCAAGGTATTGGTTGACCAACGGCGCCGTTAGTTCGTCGGGAAACGCATCGACCACTAACACGCCACGATGCTCCAAGTCTTTGAGGACTTGGTCCCGCCACAAGAGAATGTCGGCTGCCGCTGCCGCGCGATACATTTGAAAGGGATCACCGTCAGGCGAATCGGCCGCTTCGAACATCTCTCGATCTCGAAGTAGCACGCCCAGCGGTAAGTGCTGTCCGTTGATGTTTCCAAGATAGTCAACGACCGCACCCGCGTTGACCTCATCGATCACATTCGTCGCCAACACCACAAGCGAACGTCGCTTACAGTGCGACGAAAGATAAAGAAATGCTTGATCGTAGCGAGACTCGACCAAGCGAGGAAACTGGTCAAAGCCCGCTTGTATCAGCCGATTCATCTGGCTGCTTCCGCCACGCGGCGGGATGTATGAATGAATGGTGTCCGAGAAACAGAGCATCCCAACGGCGTCCCCTTGCGAAAGTGCAACGTAGGCCATCATGAGCGTCGAATTCAATGCATGGTCCAACAACGAATAGCCGCCACGCTCGTTGGTCATCATTCGCCCACAGTCCAGCAGAAAGATAACGCGTTGACTCTGGTCGTTTTGAAACTGCCGCACAGTTAGTTTGCGCCGTCGAGCCGTGCTTCGCCAATCAATGTGACGGTAGTTGTCGTCGCGTGTGTAGTCGCGCAATCGCTCAAACTCACTGTCTTGACCGACCCGACGTGTCTTCCGAACGCCAATCAGGCTTAACCGATTCGTACGTGCCAGCAACGCGTAGTCCGACAGTTGCTTCATGTCGGGGTAAACATTCAACGGGTTCTCGACCGGCAGGCAGAGTTGCCGCACCCACAACTGAAGCGGACTCGAGAACCGGATGTAAACGTTCTCCAGCTTGAACGCGCCTCGTCGGCCAGGCGTAAGCTTCCGATACGCCGTCATCCGCCCCATGGGAGGAAGCCGCAACTTGTGCTCCAACGGCAGAGACTCGAAATGCTCTGGCAAATCATCACGTACCGAACCGTTCAGCATTAAAGACGTTCGATTTTCAACAGTAATCTCGCTGTCCAGAGGTACGCCAAGCGAGCATGTTCTTGCGATGCTCCGTGTTACCTCGATGCCTCGGTTGGTGTTGAGGTATAGCAGCAGAAAATCGATCGTGGCAATCGCGACCAACACGAGATCGAGGATCGCGGCAACGATCAAAAAGTTCGGTTGAAAGATCGTGAAGACGCTTGTCAACAACGAAACGCCAAGGACGACCGTCCACCACACGGTCGGGAACACCTTGAATTTCCAGGCGGCGACGATCAGCGGCAAGGCCAGCACCGCAAGCGTCAACCAAGGCAACGTCGTATAGAAGTGCGCTTGTTCCTCGATCACGTTCAATACGGTGTCGTTCATACCTGATTCATTCTCTCTCGCATCCTTCTCGCAGCTGATTCATTCCAAATTGATGCTGCGTGGTCTCGCCGAGCCACATCGAAAACTACAACGCAACGGTGACCGTCTTGCTCTCGGTGTAAGCCTTCAGGCCTTCCTCGCCGAGCTCACGTCCGTAACCGCTCATTTTGAATCCACCGAATGGTGCGGCCGCGTCGAACACGTCATAGCAATTAACCCAAACCGTCCCAGCTCGAGCCCTCGCCGCAAATTCATGTGCAATGGAAACATCGCGTGTCCAGACGGCGGCTGCGAGTCCATAGAACGTGTTATTCGCCCGGCGAATCATGTCTTCTTTGTCGTCGAACGTCAGCACACTCAGAACCGGACCGAAGATTTCATCCGTCGCAATCGCCATGTCATCCTGCACTTCGTCAAAGATCGTCGGCGCCACGAAGTAACCCTTCTCTCCAACCCGCTCACCACCTGTCACGCAGGAAGCACCCTCGCTCTTCCCTTTGTCGATGTAAGACATGATCTTGTCAAATTGAGCTTTGTCGACTTGCGGACCTTGCTCAGTGTCAGCCGCGAAGGGATCCCCCACCTTTCGATTCTCCGTCAGCTTCTGAAGTTTGTCGAGAAACGCATCGTGCGCACTCTCTTCGACGAAGACACGACTTCCAGCACAGCAGCATTGTCCTTGGTTCAAGAAAAGACCGACATAGGCCCCCATGGCAGCGGCGTCCAGATCCGCGTCCGCAAAAATCACGTTCGGACTCTTTCCACCAAGTTCAAAGGTGAGTCGCTTCAGAGTCTCAGCCGAATCACGAGTGATGATCTGTGCCGTTCGGTGTTCGCCTGTGAATGCAATCTTGTCAATCAAAGGATGCTTCACAACGGCAGCACCCGCCGTCGGTCCGAATCCCGGAACGACATTGATCACGCCGTCGGGGATTCCAGCCTCTTTGGCCAATTGCGCCATTCTTAAACAGGTAAGCGGCGTTTGTTCGGCCGGCTTCATCACGATCGTGCAGCCCGCCGCCAACGCGGGTCCCCACTTCCAAGCCGTCATCAAGACGGGGAAGTTCCAAGGAATGATCTGGCCTGCCACGCCAATTGGCTCGCGACGTGTGTAACAGAGATGATTGCCACGAATGGGGATCGTGCTGCCATGAATCTTGTCCGCATAGCCGGCGTAGTAGCGAAGACAATCGATCGCCAGCGGCAAATCGACATTGCGGCTATCTTTGAACGGCTTGCCATTGTCCAAGGTCTCTAGCCTCGCCAGGTCATCGATTTCTGCCTCCATTCGATCGGCAAGCAAATACATCAGCCGGCCACGATCCCGCGCGTCCATGGTCCGCCAGGGACCCGTTTCGAAGGCATCGCGAGCCGCTTTTGCAGCCGCATCGACGTCTTCTTTGTCGCCTTCGGCAACCTGCGTGATCTCGTCTTCCGTTGCGGGATTGATGGTTGCAAACGTTTTCCCGCTTACTGCGGGCACCCACTTACCGTCAATGAAGCACTCCGTTTCCGTGATTTTGATATCGGGAGCGACCGGGAGTGTTGCTGACATCGTCGACCTCGAGATTTCGATGAAAAGGGGGATGGGGAACCGCTAAATTGTAGCCGACACGCCAGCAAGGTGTGCCCGGCTCCAGGTTGAACAGACGTCCGACAGACGTCAGAATCCTCCACCCCATTGCCGCCAGACGTCTCGATTTTGGCTTCGGCTCTCCATGATTCGTGATGGCTTGGCGCAATTGGCGACTCGTTTGGACAGAGCGAACTCAGAATGTCCGTCGCTCGACAGCATTTGCGTTGACGAAGACGCGCTCGATGGAAACTTGGGCGTTCCCGTGCCGCATCGATGTCGTGACGTGTCCCGACGGCGGTTGAATTTCGCATTGCTTTTCACACCTCTTACGTTTGCAAGACCTTTGGAAACCTCCTTTCTCGCCTACCTTCGCGGTCGAAGTCGGAAACTGCCCCAAGTCGCCGTCGGAATCGGCGACGATGCCGCGGTTCTCGATTCGGTGGACAGCCAACAACTCGCTTGTGTCGATCAAGTGATCGACGGCGTCGATTTCGTCTCCGCCGAACATGAGTTGAAGGATATCGGCTACAAGTCGATGGCGATCAACCTAAGCGACATCGCGGCGATGGGCGGCACACCGACGAGCGCGTTGATCAGCATCTGTTTGCCGAGCGCGAATCCGACACGGATCGCCGGCGAAGTCTACGAGGGCATTCTCGAAGCTGCAGTTGAATTTCAAATTGCGATCGCCGGGGGTGACATTACAAGCTACGACGGACCACTCTCGATCGGAGTCACGCTACTGGGCACCGTCCCGCAAGACGCCGCCTTTCTGCGCAGCGGTGCACAGGAAGGCGATGCGATACTCGTGTCCGGCGCAGTCGGGGGCAGCATCCTTGGTCGGCACCTAAGGCCTTCTCCGAGGGTCGCGCTTGCCCATCGTTTGCGCGAGCAGTTCAAGGTCACCGCCGCGATTGACGTCAGCGATGGTCTATCGCTCGATCTGGATCGGCTATGCGCGGCGAGCGGTGCGGCGCGGAACTGGAGACCGAGCAGATTCCCATTCACAAAGATGCCCACGAACTGTCCAAGACTTCAGGAAGAACACCCTTCGAACATGCATGGTCAGACGGAGAAGACTTCGAGCTGATCGTCACCATGAGTCAATCCGACGCTGACCGACTCAAAGACATCGACTTGGGTGTTCCAATGACACAGATCGGCAATGTCGTTGGACGCACAGGTCTCTGGAAGCGTCAGCAAGGCAAACTGAAGCGTCTCTCTCCACAAGGTTACATCCACGGATCCTAGCGGTCTTGGAGATCAACATGTCGAAGAACGAAATCATCGAACTAACCTACAAACTCGTGCACGCCATCACGCAGAGTGACTGGGACACGTACACAGAGCTTTGCGCAGAGGATCTGACTGCTTTCGAGCCCGAAGCGAATGGCTACCTCATCGAAGGCATGAAATTTCATCAGCATTACTTCGACATGAAAGATCACTCGCCGTACGCCAATGTGACGACGACGCTAAGCAGCCCACACGTCCGGATTATCGGTAGCGACGTGGCCGTCATCGCCTACGTAAGACTGACGCAACGAATCGGCGCGGACGGAGCCAGCTCAACTCATTCCACACAAGAGACTCGTGTCTGGCAACGAATCAATGGCGATTGGAAGCACGTGCATTTCCACCGCAGCTAGCCGACATCGGCTGCAATTCGTGTTGCCCACGCCAGCTCGGCGCTGATTTCGCATGGCTATCAAATCGGCCATCGAGACTGAGAATCGCCCACGAGAAGTGCTCGACGAAGAAGACGTCGACGACCCGCGATGACGTGATGCGACCAATCGCTGTACCTGAGTCGTTATCTCGAGTGGAGCAAGCATGTCGGCAATTGCTGCTTCGTCCGCGAACTTCTTGTCAGCAAGCCCTGTCTGTAAAACCTGATGTGCGACTCGTGTTTCGCGAGTCGAATCTTCCGCGCTTTTCCAAATCCATTCAGGAGTGATTGCGTGTCGCAGTTTTGCTGACAAAGGAGGCTTGCCATGAGCCCAAAACAAAAAATGATCACAGCGACTTGGTGCTCAATGACCATGATCACGACCATGATCGTGTCGCACGGACACCTGATCATGAAAGAAATCATGACTCACTGGCCGACCGAGGACAGCTGGGAAGGTCGACTGGAGACCGCGATGTACACGCAAGGAGGTCTCTTCTTCGCTGCTAGCTTCGTGGTCGGCGTCACCATCCTGGTTCGCGGCTTTTTTTCGAAAGCCAAGGACGAGCAGATCTCGCGTCGTGAGTTGTCGCAGCGCGAGAAGCATGAGCGCGCCGCAGCTCAGCGACACGACGCGTTAATGGCGTCCCTAACAAAGCTGGCAGGTGGGGGTGAGTCAAAAAAGCCTCACGCCTCTGGAGCAAGGCCAAGGTAACCGCTAGGACGGCATCGATTGGCTACAAGGTCATTCGATTCATCATGGCAGTGACCACTCCAGAGGTAACGATGTTTGACCTGTCGTTGATGGTTCTCGGATGGCTTTGGCGTCGGGGGCCACCCTTTCAACTGTTTTCCTCTTGATAGTGAAATCGGTGACCGAGCTTTGCTCGTTCACCGATTTTTTTTGCGCATCTCCCACATTGATCCGGATGCCGCAGACGGACGAACGCATCGGTCGAATCATGGAAGCCTACCAATAGCTTCGAGTACCGCTCGCAGAACCGGTTCCTGCGATCGCGGGTGATGCATCGCAGCTTGTCGATCGACGCCTGCTCGCATCCGCCGCAGGATGATGGCACGTCGATGAAGGACTTTGGCAATGAGTCCGGAATATGGTGTCTGAGCCGCCACATTTGTGATTTCTGGCTCACGAAGGAGAGTTTCATCGGTGATTCTGCTGGAAAGCGACGGGTTCGCGCACCCGATGATTCTGCGGTACTGGGTCGGTCTCAGCGATTCAATTGGGATCCAGACAACATTTGCGGTACAATATTTGTCCCACCTGACGCACTTCATTCCTGCGTTGTTCCCTCCCTCCAATCAAGCCGATCTGCATCGTGGCGAGACCGTCTTGTCCTCTACCGGTATCAGTTGTCGCCGGGTTGTTTGTCCTGATCTCCATGATCGGAAGCGGGGTGGCTTGCGCATCAGAGGCGACGGACTTTTTCGAACGAAAGATCCGACCGGTCTTAGTTCAGCACTGCTATGAATGTCATGCCGGGGACGCAGAACTGATCCAAGGCGGCTTGCGACTCGACGACCCCACGTCGATGGCGCAGGGTGGTGACTCCGGACCCGCCGTGATGCCAGGGGAACCGGACCAGAGTCTATTGCTGGCTGCAATTCGATACGATGAATTTGAGATGCCGCCGGAGGGACCTCTTTCGTCGGAAGTCGTCAAAGACTTTGAAAGATGGATCGAGCTAGGCGCGATCGATCCTCGTCAGCCATCGGATGCTATCGCGATGGAGGCCGGCAATGAAATCGACTGGCAGGCCGCCCGAGCGCAATGGGCTTTTCGACAGCCCACCCTGCATGCTCCACCCTCTACGAAAGATCTCGCCTGGTCAGCGCGGAAGATTGACACATTCGTTTTGGCGAAGTTGGAACGTGCAGGACTTGAACCGAACCGCGAGTCCGATCGAGCAACGTTCATCCGCCGACTCTCTTTCGACCTCCGAGGGTTGCCCCCTTCCATCGACGAGGTGACAACGTTCCAGGACGACGATCTTCCGGGTGCGAAGTCCCGTCTTGTGGATAGTTTCTTGGCGTCGCCTGCAAACGCAGAGCGTTGGTCTCGTCTTTGGCTTGACGTGGCACGTTATGCGGAAGATCAGGCGCACAAGGTTGGCAACAACGATTCGCTGACCTATCCCAATGCGTATCTGTATCGAGACTGGGTCATCCATGCCATTGCGAACGACGTGCCGTACGACGATTTCGTGCGAATGCAGTTGGCCGCGGACCTGCTCACGCCCACGCAGACGGAGGACCAGATCGCACTTGGCTTCCTTGGCTTGGGACCCAAGTACTACCGTCGCAACAGTCCGGAAGTGATGGCGGATGAATGGGAAGACCGCGTCGATACCGTAAGTCGCGGACTGCTCGGCATCACCGTCGCCTGCGCCCGTTGTCACGACCACAAGTATGATCCGATCTCGACCGCCGACTACTACGCTTTGGCGGGCGTCTTCGCCAGTACCGAGATGTTCAACCGTCCCATGGACGATGCTGCTGAAAAGCAGAAGAGTGGCGAGGCAAAAAAGCCTGTCGAATCGGTCCATCTCGTTCGTGAAGGCAAAGTCCAAGACATTCACGTGATGATTCGGGGTGACGTCAATCACCCGGGTGAACTGGTTCCCCGAAGGTTTCTTACCGTGATGAGTGAGCAACCAGTTGAGTTCAAGAACGGTAGCGGACGCGGCGATTTGGCAAACGCGATCGCAGATCGCGACAACCCTTTAACTGCCCGGGTGATCGTCAATCGCGTTTGGGAACAACTGATGGGTCGCGCGATCGTTTCCACTCCAAGCAATTTCGGTGCTTTAGGAGATCCTCCTAGTCACCCCGACTTGTTGGATGATCTAGCCGTGCGATTCATGGATCAGGGTTGGTCGCTCAAATGGTTGCAGCGAGAGATCGTACTTTCGTCCGCTTACGGTCAGGCAAGCACGCTTGACGAAGCGAAGTCCCAAGTCGATCCCGACAACCGACTCCGATGGAGGATGCCTCGCCGTCGATTAAGCGTCGAAGCTTATCGCGATGCGGTTCTCGCGGTCTCGGGACAACTCAGTTCTTCCATCGGTGGCCCATCAGTTCAGCCCGACCTGCCCGACACACGACGACGAACGCTTTACAGCGAAATCAGCCGCATGGACCTGAATCCGATGCTGGCCCAGTTTGACTTCCCCGACCCCAACGCCCACAGTGCCAAGCGGTTCGAAACCACGACACCGCTACAGAAACTGTTTTTGCTCAACAGTCCGTTCTTGGTTTACCAAGCCGACACCTTGGCCGCACGCTTGAATCAGCATGGCGGTTCGCATCGATCACGTATCGAGCAAGCTTATCGACTGCTCTTCTCACGGTTCCCGACTCGGGGGGAGATCGAGTTGGGTGAAGCGTTTCTCGAGAGCAACCAGCCAGACGTCTGGTCCCAATACGCGCAAACACTTTTGATCAGCAACGAAATGTTCATGGTGGATTGAAATGCAATCTCTTGCTTCCCGTCGTGAAATGCTTCGCCGATCCGCCGCGGGCTTCGGAACGGTTGGGCTTTGCGGCGCACTGCAAAACTCGCAGGCGTCGGCCGGCGTTTCATCCGACAACGCCATGCTTCATCATGCGGCGCGTGCCAAACGGGTGATCTTCCTGTTCATGAACGGTGCTCCGTCACACGTTGACACCTTCGATCCCAAACCCGCATTGCAGCAGCACGAAGGAAAATCGCCGAACCAGGACATTGCGGGCAAGAACCGAGCGGCTGGATACATGCCGTCGCCCTTCAAGTTCGCGGCCCATGGCGAAAGTGGGATGGTGATGAGCGAGTTGCTTCCGCGACTCTCACGTCACGCCGATGACATGTGTGTGATTCGTTCGATGCATACCGATGTACCGAATCATGAACCTGGTCTCCTGCTGATGCAGTCAGGTCACCAGCAGCCGACACGCCCAAGCATGGGATCATGGCTCTCGTATGGCCTGGGAACGGAAAACGAGAACCTGCCCGCCTTCGTCGCATTGTCCCCGGGATTGCCGGTCGTCGGCCCTCAACTTTGGTCGAGCGCTTTCCTGCCGGGCCAGCACCAGGGAGTGGAGGTCGATACGAATCACCGAGACGTCGACAAACTCATCAGCAATGTTCGGCATCCGCGTCTCGACGAAACTTCGCAGCGACGTCAACTTGAGCTATTGCGAGCGTTAAACCAACAGCACCTGCATGCCCGGCAACGCGAGGGTTCGCTCGAAACCCACATCCGCTCGATGGAACTTGCTTTTCAGATGCAGAGCGAAGCCTCCGAGGCCTTTGACCTGACGCAAGAATCGCAGGCAACGCGAGAGGCATATGGCGACTCGGAATATGGCCGCAGCTGTTTGCTGGGTCGACGCTTGCTGGAACGCGGCGTGCGTGTGGTGCAAGTTTTCTACGTCAAGAATGGCCAGAAGCAGCCTTGGGATACGCACCAAAACAACAACCGTTCCCATCGAACTCTATGCGCCGATTCTGATCGCGGAACCGCTGCTCTACTTTCTGACCTGAAGAACCGCGGACTTCTTGAAGACACACTTGTCATTTGGGGCGGTGAATTCGGTCGGACACCGTACGCCCAAGTCGACAAATCGAAAGACCCAAAGAAAGCAGGGCGAGACCACCACCATACGGGATTCTCAATGTTTCTTGCTGGCGGTGGAATTCGCGGTGGTTTAACGTACGGTGCGACCGACGAGTTCGGGATGCACGCGATTGAAAACAGAGTCCACGTGCACGATTTGCATGCTACCGTGTTGCACCAAATGGGACTCGACCACAAACGTTTGACATTCCGCTATTCCGGACGCGACTTTCGGCTGACCGATGTTCATGGCCGAGTCGTCCACGACCTGCTTGCTTAAATCTTCTCCCCGAAGGAACACCATGTTGATAGGTAGACCTTGCGCGCTGCTTCTGTGCCTTTTGCTAACCGCCAGCTGTGCCGCAGCGGAACGGCCTAACATTTTATGGATTACCAGTGAAGATAACGGGCCGCAATTAGGATGCTACGGCGATCCGTACGCAGACACGCCCAATATCGACGCGCTGGCGGAGAAGTCTCTGCGATACGAGCGTTGTTGGTCCAATGCACCGGTATGCGCGCCGGCTCGAACGACCATTATCTCCGGCATGTACGCGACCAGCTTGGGTGGCCACCACATGCGAAGCGGCGTCACGCTGCCTGATGGCTTTCAACCCTACCCGGAAGTGTTGCGTTCAGCCGGATACTATTGCACCAACAATTCGAAAACGGACTACAACTTTGCCAAGGAGGATGGAGGCTGGGATGAAAGCAGCCGTAAGGCTCATTGGCGTGGACGACCGAACAAGGAAACGCCTTTCTTCGCGATTTTCAACTTCACGGTCAGCCACGAGAGCAAGATTCGGGTTCGACCGCACGAATTGAAGCACGACCCAGCCAAAGCACCCCTGCCGGAGTATCACCCGGACACTCCCGAGGTTCGGCACGACTGGGCCCAGTATTACGACAAGATGACTCAGATGGATGGGGACGTCGGTCGCGTATTGCGAGAATTGGAGAAGGACGGGCTCGCGGATTCCACCATCATCTTTTATTACGGTGACCACGGAAGTGGAATGCCGCGAAGCAAGAGATGGCCATTCGACTCGGGACTGCGTGTGCCATTGTTGTTGCATGTTCCGGAACAGTTCAAGGATCTCGCGCCAGAGGACTATCTGCCGGGTGCCCTTTCGAAACGGCTGGTTTCTTTTGTCGACCTTGGCCCCACGGCCATTAGCCTCGCAGGCGCCAAGCCGCCCGAAAATATGCAGGGCGTCCCTTTTGCCGGAAAATACAACGGCCAACCCAAAGCGTACCTCTTCGGATATCGGGGGCGAATGGACGAACGCATCGACATGGTTCGAACCTGCACCGACGGACGCTACGTCTACATGCGACACTTCTATCCGGATCGTCCTTATCTGAAACATGTCGACTACATGTTCCAGACACCCACGACGCGAGTCTGGAAAGAGATGTTTGATGCCGGGAAATTGAATGCAGCGCAAGCGAAATTCTGGCAGTCGAAGCCGGTCGAAGAGTTGTTCGACCTGCAGTCCGACCCAGATGAGGTTGTGAACTTGGCGGGCGACGAGGCGCATCTTGATCGAGTCGCGAAAATGCGAACCGTGCTGCGAGACTGGATGGCGGAGACGCTCGACCTTGGATTGCTTCCGGAGGCGGAAATGCATCGTTTGGCTGGAACAGAATCTCCGCGCGAATACGCTCTCGCTCACAAACCATTGTTCCAACGCATGGCAAAGGTTGCCTTTGAAGCGATGGATCCCAACGATGGGTTTTCGATTCAGGAACTGGCGAAGTTGGCGAAGGCACCCGAAAGCGGCATCCGGTTCTGGGGTGTTCGCGGATTGGCGATTCGAAATAGCGACGGTGGCGTTCGAGACCGAGCACTGCAGGAGGCAACCAAGGATGAGTCACCGACGGTAGCGATCGCCGCGTGCGACGGACTTCTGAACGCGAAAGACCCATCCGTTCAACAGGCAGCGATCACACGTTTGATTGAACTTGCCAATGTGGAAACGGTGGGACACTTTGCTTCTATCGCCGCCATGAACGTCTTGGATATGAATGCGACCTTGAGCGAGTCGCAACGATCCGCAGTTTCAGAACTACCGCGGCAAGTGCGAAAGCCACCCACTCGAGTGGGCAAATACGTTGGGAGGTTGATTGATCACGCGGTGAAGTCACCATAGTTCGTTCGGGGCGTCGCTTCCGCTCGTGCGACCCAACGCAGTGAGCGACTTGCGGATCGGTCAGCTGCTTCCGAAATGATACGGCGTCGCCCGTTTGCGGTTCGACGTGACGGGCATGACGACGTCGAAGGGGACAGGGGAGACTCTGCTTCGCTTGCCGACGCTTGTCTCGGTGCGATCCCACGCGTGGTTGAATTCCGCGGCTTCGGTCGCAGGGGCTGCGTAGGCAACGCCTACTTCGAAAATTCGTTGGCGGTTATGCTGGTTGCTGAGTTAGCTCTTTTTCACGTTGGGATATTTGGTTGATGGAAATCTTGGGTGGCCCGATCTTCGGGGTGGCAGGCGCTGGGGAATCCCACGGTCCGGCCGTTACCACGATGGTGTTTGGCTGTCCTCCCGGCCTGCGTGTCCAACGCGAATACGTCCAACAATTCTTGGATCGTCGTCGCCCCGGCGGGAATCGGCATGGCACGCCGCGAAATGAGAAAGACAAGGTCATGTTCCTCT
>JBPCVD010000303.1:0-8725 GCA_051010815.1 Rubripirellula sp. | reverse complement strand
GTCCCGTTGAACCGGTAACCCCCGATGGCGCGTGGTGGTGAAAGACCGCTTGAGTGTCAATCAGCATCTGATCCTTGGACGCCATTGCAGAAGTTCTCTGAACGCGACGAGATGCGGCAATGAGATCATGTGGTCACTCACGCCGCGCCCGGCCTTGAAGAAAATGATTGGCGGTTAACGAGAGCTGTTTTCGTTTGCCGATGATTCGCAATTCGCCCAGTGTGTTGCATCACGAAACGTGTCGATGCCACCGTCCGGAGTGCGACATTCGCTCAAGTGGCTTCCTCTGATTGGCCGATGCTGGTCTCTCGCGACCCAGGTTCCCATCGGCCAAGCCCTTCGATTTCCTGACGGCCAGGTCCTTCGGTGGTCGTGTCCGACTGGTTCGTGCCGTGCGGCACAATGTCGCGACGTGACGAAACACGGCTGATTTCTGCGACACAATGTCGCTCGATTCATCGCTGCCATTGCCAGTTCGCTAACGCGAGCGTCATACTGTGCGGACGTGAGCGCGACTGCCACATTTTTCTTGCCTTTCTGTGCGAAAATGGGCCACGACTCGATCGTTGGCCAAACTCATCATGCAACGGTTTCTGTTTCCTCGTTGGGTCAATCCACTCCTGGGTATTCTTGCGGTTGCAACGGCTGCGGGCGTTGTTTTTGCAGGTGCCATGGGCGGGCTGATAACCGACCCCAAGACACTGAATATCGGCTACGAACCTACGCAGCCGGTCCCCTTCAGCCACGCAATCCACGCGGGGCAATTGAAGTTGGATTGTCGCTATTGCCATAACACGGTGTTCGATGCGGCTCATGCCGCCGTGCCACCGACGGCAACCTGCATCAATTGCCACAGTCCGGCAGACGAACAGGGTCAGAACCCGATGGCGGCCATTCACCATGACAGCGTGAAGTTGGCGCCCATTCGTGAAAGCTGGGAAACGGGGCGAAGCGTCGCTTGGAAGCGAGTCCACAATCTGCCTTCGTTTGTGTACTTCAATCACGCCGCGCACGTGAACTCGGGCGTGAGTTGCAAGACCTGTCACGGTCGCATTGACCAAATGGAAACGGTGTACCAGGCCAAGGAATTGTCGATGGCGTGGTGTATCACCTGTCATCGCAATCCCGATCCCCATCTGCGTCCCGTCGACAAGGTGACCAAGCTCGATTGGGAATTCGAGACGCCTGAGGATCAGCAGGAATTCGCTGCTAACGCTCGAAAAGAGAAGCAGATCAACCCGCAAGTGAATTGTGCGGTTTGTCATCGCTAGTGCCTCTCTAGCTGTCTGCTAAATAAACCATCCACGACCTTTCGCAAGTCTTTTTGATATGACCTCCAACGAATCGGCCTCATCGACCATCGAGGCTCTCGACGCATCACGCGGGGAATCGCCGGCGCAAGGGGAACGCAAGAAGCCAAGCTACTGGCGGAGCCTCTCGGAGTTTCGTGGCCAAGAAGACTTCAATGAGTATCTCGATCGTGAGTTTCCGGTTGCCGCCTCGGAGTTCCCTGAGGGGGTTTCGCGTCGTCGCTGGATGCAGCTGATGGGGGCCTCTTTGGCGGTGGTCGGCGCCGCTGGCTGTCGATATCCGGTCGAGACGATTGAGCCGTTCGTGATTCGTCCGGAAGGGCGTGTGCCGGGCGAGTCTTACCAGCGTGCGACCAACTTTGAGCTTGCTGGGCGTGTCTACAACCTGCTGGTCGGGTGTGTGGACGGTCGGCCGTTGAAAATTGAGCCCAACCGAGAGCATCCAAGTGGTGTTGGGACCGACGTTTACTCACAGGCTTCGATACTCGGGTTGTACGACCCGGATCGTTCCCGCGGTGACGAAGGGTTTTTGATTCGAAAGTTAAGTTCGGACAAAAGACGCTTTGAGGTCAGTTGGGATGACTTTGACGCGGCGGCCATGTTGAAGACCGTGGAAGGGAATAACGGCGGCGGCGCATTTGCAGTGCTGATGTCGCCCACCAGTTCACCTTCGCTGGCCAGGATGATTAAGTCGCTCAAAGAGCGTTGTCCGAAAGCAGTGATTTGTCAGTATGACGGCGTCACCGGCGACAGCATGGTGCAAGCGACTGAAGAGGTGCTTGGAACCTCTGCCAAGCAGATGCTCGATTTGGAGCAGGCTGAAGTGATCGTCACCCTGCAGGCCGATATTCTCGGCAGTGATCGAGGAATGGTCTCCAATGCTGTCGGTTTTGCAAATCGTCGCGATCCGATGGACGGTGAGATGAACCGACTGTACGTGGTCGAGGGTGGATACACCTCCACAGGTGCTGCCGCTGATTCTCGTCTCGCCTTGCGTCCAGGGCAGATGAAAGCGTTCTTGGCTGAGTTGGGGCGAAGGGTCGAAAAGTTGGCGGGTGGTGAAAAACATGACCACTCAGACGAGTTGAAGGCTTACGACGAGCTTGATTCCGACGAGCGACTCGAGCGATTCTTGGATGTGCTTGCACATGATGTTGCGGAAGCGGGCGACAAGGCAGTCGTCGTGGTTGGCGAGCACCTTGGTGCAGAGGCGATCGCAGCCGGAATTCGAATGAACAAGACGCTCGGTTCATACGGCAAGTTGCAGAAATTCATTCCGCGAGTCGACGCCGGTTTGAGCACCGGTGTGGGGCTCGGTGAGTTGGTTGAGAGGATCGGCAGCGGCGATATCGATTCACTGCTGATCCTTGGTGACAACCCCGTGGTGACCGCGCCCGGAGACGTGGACCTCGCTTCCGCAATCGGCAAGCTTGAGCGTTCGGTCTACTTGGGCGAATACGATGACGAGACTGGATCGATTTGCCAGTGGTCGCTGCCAATGGCTCATCCGTTGGAATCGTGGGGCGACTGTGTGAATGATCACGGGCACTACGGTGTCTGTCAGCCTCAGATCTTGCCATTGCTTGGGGGCCGTGCATCGGTCGAGCTGCTCGCAGAGATGCTGGGTGAACGCGATACCGACGGCGGGCGGATCGTTCGCCGCACGGCTGATGAAGTAGGCGGTGGGTCACTCAGTGATCGGCAATGGCGACAGTTGTTGCATGATGGTTTCGCCGAAGATCTGGCCGTTGACTCCGAGGAGTTGTCGGTCGGCGGTGAAGCAAAGGAGCTGACCTCCGATGCTCCTGTTGCCGATTCGAAGGTCGATAAGAACGCGATTGAAGTCATCTTCATGCCTGCCGACGGTTTGTATGACGGCCGCTTTGCGAACAACGGATGGCTGCAAGAGATGCCGCAATCGTTGACGAAGCTGTCTTGGGACAATGCTGCGGTGATGAGCCCCGCGACAGCTCGTGGGCTTAGCACGGACGGGGATGCGACCGAGAGTTCGGAAGGTCCTGCGGGACGCGTGCTGAAGCATGGTCAGATGGTCGCGTTGCGAATTGGTGATTCCAAAGTTGAATTGCCCGTGTACGAAATGCCCGGCTGTGCTCCCGGTGTCATCACGGTGACCATCGGCTACGGACGTGAGCGAGTCGGAATGGTTGGCGGTGACCCGTCGCAAGACGTTCCCGTGGTCGGCAGGGACGTCTCGCCGATTCGCATGGGTGACGACTTGATGATTGCCTACGACGTCGAAGGTCGGCCTCGATACCAGGACTACGAGCTTGCGACGACCCAGGATCACTGGGCGATCGATGAGCGTGGTCGCGACGAAACGGAAACACGCAGTTTTACTTTGGTGCGTGAAGGCACGACCGAGTTGCTGAAAAAGGTCCCGAAGTTTGCTGAGTCAAAAGGTCCGCACGTGCCACACGTGGGAGCCGACGGTTCGCCATGGACCGAGCCGATCACGGAGATCGAAGAGCGAAACAAAGCTGAAGGCAAAGACGTGCCGCAGTGGGGAATGTCGGTTGATCTCAGCAAGTGCATTGGCTGTAACGCTTGCGTTGTCGCTTGCCAAAGTGAAAACAATGTTCCGATCGTCGGTCGCGAACAGATCCTGAATAGCCGTGAGATGCACTGGCTTCGTTTGGATCGATACTTCCAAGGTGACGAAGAGAACGCGGATATCGTGCAGGAGCCCGTTGCCTGCATGCACTGTGAGACGGCTCCGTGTGAGCAGGTTTGTCCCGTCGCGGCTACCGTTCATACGGAAGAGGGTATCAATGCGATGGCCTACAACCGCTGCATCGGGACTCGTTACTGTGCCAATAACTGCCCGTTTAAAGTTCGACGATTCAATTACTTCAACTACAACGAAGACATCGGTACGGGATACGGCATCGATGCCTATCCGAGTCACATCGAGAACGCGAATCGAAAATTGCAGGCCCTGGTCATGAACCCGGAAGTGACCGTTCGCGGTCGGGGTGTCATGGAGAAATGCACGTACTGCATTCAGCGAGTGGAAAAGGCCAAGATCACGGCTCGCAAAGAAGATCGCCGGATCGCCGATGGCGACGTGGTGACGGCGTGTCAGTCAGCCTGTCCGACACGAGCGATCGAGTTCGGTAGCATTGCGGATCCCGAATCCGTGGTGTCGCAGAAGCGGGAAGACCCTCGTAGCTACGGGATGCTTTCGCAATTGAATGTCAAGCCTCGCACCGAGTACCTCGCTCGAGTCCGAAACCCGCATCGTCGTCTCATGACGACGCAGCAACTGAGTGACCTGGAGAACCTCAAGGCACCTCACAAAGCTGATCACGGTCATGGCGCGGAGGAGCATGGTGATCATGCTCATGGTGACGAGGGCGATCATGGGCACGATGATCATTCGGCGGCAGATCATTCGGCGGCAGATCATTCGGGTGCCGAGCATAAGTCGGAAGCGGCGACTGCCGGCGAGAAGAAGGAATGACCCGCGGGGGCGCCAACTTCTCAGATTTGATGAATCACTTTTAACTAATTTCCCAGCAAAATAAGTCCATGTCACTCGCCATTCCCAACGGATTGGATAACACCGTCGAACGTCCCGGTGAACGAGCGCCGCTGGTGCTTGGTGATACGACCTATCACGATATCACTGAGACCGTTTGTCAGGTTGCCGAACGTAAGCCCAGCACGGGGTGGGTGATCGGATTTCTGATCTCATTCGCGTTGCTGCAGTGGTTGACGATCTGCATTCTGTACTTGATCTACACCGGTGTTGGTGTGTGGGGCAACCGCTCGCCAATCTTCTGGGGTTGGCCAATTGTTAACTTTGTATTTTGGGTTGGTATCGGTCACGCCGGCACGCTGATTAGTGCCATTTTGTTTCTGTTCCGACAGGAATGGCGGACGAGCATCAACCGTGCGGCAGAGGCGATGACGATTTTCGCCGTCGTTTGTGCCGGTACGTTCCCGGGGATTCACGTGGGTCGTGCTTGGTTGGCGTTCTGGTTGGCACCCTACCCGAGTTTGAATCTTTGGATGTGGCCTCAGTTTCGAAGCCCGCTGTTGTGGGACGTTTTTGCCGTCAGTACGTACGGAACGGTGTCGCTACTGTTTTGGTACATGGGCATGGTTCCCGACTTGGCGACCTTCCGTGATCGCTCGACCAACAAGTGGCGACGAATGGCCTATGGCCTGCTGTCCCTTGGTTGGTCCGGTTCCTCACGCCACTGGATGCGTTACGAAAAAGCCTATGCGTTGTTGGCAGCCTTTGCTGCTCCGCTTGTGCTTTCGGTGCACACGATCGTGTCATTTGACTTTGCGGTTTCGCAGGTTCCCGGTTGGCATACCACCATCTTCCCGCCTTACTTTGTCGCGGGAGCGATCTTCAGTGGTTTCGCCATGGTGCTGACCTTGATGGTCCCCGCACGAAAGATGCTGGGCCTGGAAAAACTGATCACGATTCGGCACCTGGACAACATGTGCAAGATCATTCTGGCGACCGGTTCGATCGTCGGCTTGGCATACGGAACGGAATTCTTCATCGCTTGGTATGGACAGGTTCAAGAGGAAAAGTTCGCGTTCACCAACCGGGCATTCGGCCCTTACTGGTGGGCATACTGGACGATGGTGACGTGTAACGTGATCAGTCCTCAATTGTTCTGGTTCAAGAAGTTTCGAACGACGCCATGGATCATCGTGCTGATTTCGATCTTCGTGAACATTGGGATGTGGTTCGAGCGATTTGTGATCGTTGTGACGAGTTTGTCGCGGGATTACTTACCGAGTGCTTGGGCGTACTTCACACCGACTTGGGTCGACTGGTCGATGTTGATCGGATCGTTTGGCCTGTTCTTCACGCTGTTCCTGTTGTTTTGCCGGTTGATGCCGGTCATCAACATGGCGGAAACGAAGGCAACGTTGGCCAAGCAGTACCACATGTCTCACGACGGTGATCATTAAACGGATAACGAAATAAGACGTGGGTCAGCGTTCCTGGCCCAGGGAACTTTTGGCGGAAGCCAGGCTTTTTACAAGCTGCGAATTGATGTCTGAGAACAACGAAAAGAAAATCCACGGAATCGTCGCCGAATACACATCGGTCGATACGCTGTTGGACGCATGCCATCGCGTTCGCGAAGCTGGCTATGTGAAAACCGACGCGTTCACACCGTTCCCTGTTCACGGGATCGATAAGGCACTCGGGATCAAGCCAACGGTGCTGCCGTGGATTGTGCTGGGCGCCGGTTTGACCGGTACGGTGACCGCGTTGGTCATGCAGATATGGATGAACGCGATTGATTATCCATACATCATCTCGGGCAAGCCTTACATTTCGTTGCCAGCGTTCATGCCGGTCGCGTTTGAACTGACGGTGTTGTTCGCTTCGTTCGGAGCCTTCTTCGGAATGTGGGCACTCAACGGATTGCCGAAGTTCAGTAACCCTGTCTTCACGGATCCTCGGTTCGACCGCGTCACGGATGATCGCTTTTTCTTGTTCATCGATTCGAAAGACGATCGGTTCGAAGCAGCCGGCGTCAAAAATCTGCTCGGGGACACCGAGACCGACTACATCGAATCCGTGGTTGACGACGAGTCATCCGACAAGGTGCCCAAGCCCGTGTTCTTGATTTGGGGCCTGATGGTTGCGTTCTCGGTGTTTCCACTGTTGATCGTGCTGAAGATGCGAGTCACCAACAGTGAGAAGCCACGGTTTCATGTCTTCTACGACATGGATTTCTCGCCTGCAAAAGATGCCCAGCAAGAGTCGACGTTGTTCTCAGACGGACGGGCGATGCGTCCAGATGTTCCCGGCACAATTTCGCGTGGGCAAGTTGGTCAAGATCTCGACTTCATGACCGGTATCGACATCGACAAGCTGTCGGTGGTCGACCCTCCTCGTGCTGAGCGGCTCGTGAGAACCTTCGATCCTCTCGGTCAGGAGGAAGGGGCTGCTGACGAAGACGATGACAAGGCAGCGGAGAAATCGGCGGAAAAAGATGCCGACGAATCTCCTGCGAAAGACGACGCCGCAGAGGCCTCGGAAGCTGACGAGAAGGCGGGTCAGGACTCGAATCCATCGGATTCAGAGAAGGCTGCGGAAGATTCGGCCGCAAAGCAGTCAGCTGAAGAGTCGGACGCCTCAGGCGCTGAAGCTACGGATGCCAAGGGCAGCGAGACTTCGGATGTCGAGGTGACTCTTGCCGAGCCTGCTCCCAGCGTGATGGATACCACACCTTGGCTGACAAAGAATCCGCTTGACGTCGACATGGAGTTGGTCGAGCGGGGACAGAAGTACTTCGGGATTTACTGCTCGGTTTGCCATGGAATGAATGGTGGCGGAAACGGATTGGTCAACCGTCGTGCTCGCAAGATTCTGGCCCAAAAGTGGATTCCTCCTTCTTCGCTTCACCAAGACACTCTTTATGCGGACAAGTATCCCGATGGGAAATTGTTCAGCACGATCAGTAACGGCATTCGCAAGATGCCTGGTTATGCGGGCCAGATTCGAGCCCGCGACCGATGGGCGATCGTGGCCTACGTTCGCGCACTTCAGAAGAGTCAAAACGCTTCGATCGACCAAGTTCCCGGTGACCGTCGCGGAGAGATTCTCGCCGAGCAGACTGAGATTGAGAAGCAATTGAAAGAGCAGGCCGCGGCCGAGAAAAAAGCAGAAGAGGAACGTGCGAAACGTGAAGCCACTTAGCTGGCGTTTCGTTTTGCCCTCTTCCACCTAACACTTCATTGAATACCAACGACACGATACAGATGTCTGAACACAGCGCACCTGCGATCAAATCTGCTGATGACCCAGCATTCCAATTGCCCAGCTCGCTGGCGGCTCTCCGGCTACCTTTATGCGGCGGCGGGCTGGTAGCCCTCGTGGCCGGGTTCGGATTGGCGTATGCCCGGGTTGACGCCAAGTTTGGAATGGCCGCTTATCTGACGGCACTGATCTATTGCATCACGCTTGTCATTGGTTCGCTGTTCTTTGTCTTGATCCAACACCTCTGTCGTGCTGGATGGAGCACTGTGGTCCGTCGGATCGCCGAGCTGGTCATGGTGATGATCATCCCGCTGGCCGTGCTTTTTCTGCCGATTCTAGTTTCGCTGTGGATGGGCGAAGGCACGCTTTACAGTTGGGACGAGGGGCTGGAATACGGCATCGAGAATCATCTTCCGATGGACTTGTGGCAAGAGAAATTGCGTTGGTTGGACCAAGGTTGGTTCACCGTGCGAGCGATTGGTTACTTCGCTGTCTGGTCCGGACTCGCCATCTTCTTCTTCCGCGGCAGTGTGCGGCAGGACGAGACGGGCGAGAAAGCGATCACGGATCGACTTCAGTTTTGGAGCGGCCCCGCAGTGATGCTGTTCTCGCTGACGACGAGCTTCGCCGCGTTCGATTGGGTCATGAGTTTGGC
>JBPCVD010000302.1:0-5193 GCA_051010815.1 Rubripirellula sp. | reverse complement strand
GGACGGCGTCACGCACGTCATCTATGGTGATCTCCGGACGACGACACTCGAAGAGTGAATCGCGTCCCGAGCTCGGCATTGTCGACCGAATCGCAACGCTCGACATATCCTTTCCAAGGATGGCGGCATTGTGCGTCGTGACTCCAGGCGGTATCAAAAGCGGCTGTGTGTGTTCGGCGCAACGCCTCCCAACGGAGGCCTCGGTTGCTAGCAAAGCATTGCCGCCTGCCACGCGCGATCCCATCCGTGTAAGAAGGAACGAAGCGATGAAGATGAGCATCAAGAGAGCGTTTGCCATCCTGTTGACGACCACGGCCGTAGCCTTTTGCAGCGGCGATCGTGTTTTCGGTCAGGTCACCGTCACGACGGTTCAATCGAGCGCGCCGGCAGTCATCGGGTACACAGCACAACCAAGAGGTCTGTTCGGACTGCGAACATCGTATCAACCGATCGTGGCCAATGTACCGGTTCAGAAGACTATCGCGGTCCAGCAGGCCCCGACCTACATCCCACCCCCGGTCGTACAACCGGTCACAGTGCAACGTGCGTACGTGCCAGCCCCCGTCACCTATGTACCACCGGTCACCTATCGAACAACGTACGTGCCGGCACCAGTCGCTACCCCGGTGCCCACGTACCTTGCACCACTTCCGCCGACGCCCGTTCCCGTGACGACCTACTACACGCCTGTGTACCCGAGGTATTAGGCTTCGGTCGTTTCGAAAACGGCGACGGCAACCTGGATCGTCGGTCGCCGCGTCGATTAAAGAAGCTCGTGAGTTGGCCACGATGCCGCCAATCACGAGAGGATCGCCACGCCGGCTTCCCCTCAATTCATCGTGATGAGAATTGCGAGTTGCCGACGGCGATCGGTATTCATTCCCGGTCTCGCGAAGCGGACTGCCTGCAACGCTATTCGACTTTGTCGACTTTCATATCGTTGCCGCCCTGGCTGTGGATCGCACCGATCACTTTGCCATCTTCATTTCGCAAGAACGCAATCTTGGCTGGCACCACATTCCAAATGAATGTGTCTTTCCCAGCAGGAAAGATCGGAAACGCTTGCTGGCCATCTAGCTGAGCCACCAACTGCATTCCCTGCCGCGCGATTTTCATCTTGGCTTGCTTGTAGTCATAGACGCCAACCAGCTCATCCAATTGCTCGGGCGAGGTTTCTGGCTGATCTGGCAATCTCTTGGCTGAAAAATCATTCGTTCCCTGGACATGATGGACTTCCACGCACTTTCCACTTTCATCCAGCAGGAATTCCACGTTCGCGTTCACGACTTTCCAGAAGAATTTCGTTTCGCTAGCAGGAAAGATCTCGAACCGCGGTTGCCCGGTTAACTGTGCGAACAACTGGTCGCCATCCTTTGTCACCGACATGATCGCTCCGCCATAGTCGTACCGGCCGACGTATCGGTCATAAACATCGGCTGTGACATCCGGACTGATCTCGAACGATTCTCTCGGTTCCATCTCTTTCCACAGAAAGAGATTTGCAAGGTGAGAGGTGATGTTGGTCGGCGTCAGATCGGGAACCGCCGGCGATGCATTGTGCAGGGCAACAATCGTGACGTTCTGATCGGGAAAACGAACCAAGTTGCTTTGGAATCCGTTCAATCCGCCGGCGTGGCTAATGATGGGCAGCCCACGCTGCTGACCGATCATCCAACCGTACCCATACTTCATTCCGACTCCGGACGCTTTCACTGCGGTGAACGCTTTTTCCAGTGTTTCCTCTTTCAGCACCTTGCCCGTGAAGAGTGCTTCGTTCCATTTCATCAGATCGCCTACGGTCGAGTACAAGGCCCCGGCACCGCCAGCACGACTCATCGCCCAGTCGAGTGCCCGCTTGGAAGAATCGCCTTGGACGGCATGCCCCAAAGCCTCGTTTTCAAGCTTCAGGTCGACACGATGCATTCCGGTATCGTTCATGCCAAGCGGCTTGAAGAACGTCTCTTGCAGGAAGTCGCCCAGAGAATTCCCGGTGACTTCTCGAACGACGCGTCCCAGCAAAAAGTATCCCGAATTGCTATAGCGAAACTCACTTCCCGGTTCGAAGTCAAAGTCCTTGCCGGCGAAGCGCTCAATCAGCGCCTCCTCACTCGTTGGCTCGGTGACTGTTTCGTAGAACGTAGGATCATCGGTGTAACTTGGAATCCCCGACGTATGCGTCAGAAGCTGGTGGATCGTCACATCGGCTGCACGTGGAAACTTTGGAAGGAATTTGTCGAGAGTATCATCGACGGAAATCTTGCCTTCTTCGACCAACTTGAGAATCGCCGCAGCAGTGAACTGCTTCGTCACCGAGCCGATTCGAAACTTCGAATTTACATCAAGCTTCCGCCCCGACTCTGCATCGGCAAGCCCCAAAGCTCCTTCGAAGATCGTCTTGCCATCACGTGCGACCAAAACACAAAGTCCCGGCATCTCGTCGAAAGACGCATCACCGAAGACTGCGTTGGTTACGACCGATGGATCTTCTGGCGGTGCCAGGTCTTCCGCCCCAGCATCGAGCAACATTTTTGTCATCACCTTGTCACCAAAGATCTTCGCGATCTGGATCGGCTTGATGCCGGTTGCCGTATCGGTGTCGGGTGAAACGTCATTGTCAAGCAACATCCGAAGTGACTCATGGTCACCCCGAAAAATGGCTCGTTCAAACGTACTGGCAAGAACCTCATCGGAAACCGCGCGACACGAGAATGCGCTACCACGCGACCAGTTGACGACCTTCACAAGCAGGCGGTTCTTACCCTCGAGAATTTGCACAGGGACGAGATCCTGATCGACGATCAAGGGCCTCCCCTGCCACTTGCTATGGATCAGTTCGCCGTTCAGCCAGACCCGCACGGAATCGTCGCTGCCGAGTCCCACAATGACTCGCTTCGCTTGCTCCGACTCAAACTCGGTATAGGCGTAGGTCACCGACCATTCGTGTCGGCCCAAGGTCTTGTCGATGTCGACAACCATGTCGGTTGCCACACTCGGGACCCACTTCAACTCGTCGTCCCCGAATTTGACGGCAGATCCTTCAGTCGCTTCGACTGCTGCTTCCCCGCCTGAATCGGCAAGCAAATCGGCTTCAAAGCAGGTCTTGCGAAACTCCTCCAAGTCCGGAGTGCCCTCTCCTTCAAATGCCAGAATCGGGCCGAGGACGATAAACTCCTTCGCACCCTCCGCCCGCGACACAGACGGCATCACCAGGTGAAGTCCAATCAGCACTGAAGTCGCCACGCAAAACGATTGCAAATAGCCGCGAATATTCATCGTTCGATCCATGAGGGTGAAATAGGTTTTGCTATCAAGTCATGTTGTCTCGCACATCAAGCCAGACCATCGCCTGAGACTCCATGTGCTGACCCTGAACGCCAAAGATCTTGACGGCTCATTGCAACGATTGGAACCACCCGTAGCAAGCTGTCATTCTCGAATGCCGCGTTCCCCGGGGGGCCAGCAATGCTGCGAATTGATGCTGGAAGTCGCCATCGTGATTGGACCACGCTTGCCAATTGCAGCCCAATGCCAATTACAGCCCAATGCCAATTGCAGCCCCGTCGCCAACCACATCCCAACGCTGAGCCCAGGCCGACGCGGGGCGAGATCCCGAAACGCCATCTGGAATGCGATGCTCGATCTCGTTGTACGCTGCGTTCGCCTCGCCCTCCATGAGCTGACAAGGCTTCAACGCCACGGACCTCTTTTTTCGAGTAACCTACTGCCGCCGACTGCTATTCTCTTACACGACATCAATTCAGACGCCAGACAGACACCAGCGTCACACCAAGGAACACCTCCATGCATTCTCTTTTGCGTCTTCAACTCGCCTTTCTCTCACTGGTCGCGTTGTCGATCAGTTCAAGCTCGATGGCGCAGCAACCCGCGTCGGAAACGCCGTCGGTGGATGCCGAATGGATCACACTATTCGACGGCAAAACGCTCGATGGTTGGGAAAAGGTCGGCAAAGACGACAGCCACTGGAGTGTAGAGGAGGGCGCGATCAACGGCTCAGGCACACAGTCGATGCTGGTCTACACGAAGGACAAGTACAAGAACTTCCGCTACCGAGTCGAAGCCAAAATCAATGATGGCGGCAATTCGGGAGTTTACTTCCGTACCACTCGTAAACCGTCTTTCAGTGATGGATATGAGGCACAAGTCGATAGCACGCACACCGATCCGATTCGAACGGGCTCGCTCTACGGGTTTTGCCATGTCTATCAACAGCACGTGAAACCTGAGGAATGGTTCACTTACGAAATTGAAGTGCGCGACGATGTGTGGCGAAAACGTGATGTCACTCGAATCAAAATCACGGTCGACGGCAACGAGCTGTATGAGCACCTCGACTTTGACCAAACTTTTGCCGAAGGCCATTTTGCTTTTCAACAGCATGATCCTGGAAGCAAAGTTTCCATTCGCAAGGTCGAAGTGTTACCTATGACGGAGTAATTCCAACCACGCTTGCGTTTTGACCTCCATCGCTGCGAGGAACGTGCGACCGATCACGTGACCTCGCAGCCACCGATCGAATTCGCGCGGTAAAACGAATTCGCGTCGCGCGTCATTGGTTCATCGATCGCTTACCAAATCAAGAATGACAATGTCGTCGATCTCGATTCCTTTTTCCCCGCCACGACACATCCACAAGAGTTTTCTCTTGGGTGCATCGAAGCAAGCATGCTCAAGACGTTCGGTCCAAAGATCACCGTCTAGCGAGATATCAACGGCGTCGCCGCGAAACGTCAGCTTGACGTCATGCCAAACGTTTGCCGACAGATCGACACTTTCGATCGGATACTTTCGGTTGAGACGATACGCGCCGCTTTGCTCGTCGGCTGGGCGTTGTCGATTGAGACGTTCTGGATGATCAGGGTCAAGCGAGTGAGCGTCGATCTGAAGTTGCACGCCACTGCGAAGCAATTTGACACGCAGCATGTGGTCGACACTTCCAAAGCCGTCGTCTCCGTCAACGAAAAACCACAGCATGCCACCGTCCTGACGATGGCGGTAGCGAAACTCGATCTCCAGGTCCTTTCCTTCGACGCTCAAATAGACCATCGGTGGATACTTGCCACCACTTTCGCCATGCGTCCACAGCACACCGTTTCGGACTTCGGTATTCTTGTTTGGAATCTTCGTTTGGAATCGATCGGAGTGGAGGCTCTCAAACGTTTCGCGGAAACCGTC
>JBPCVD010000301.1:0-4756 GCA_051010815.1 Rubripirellula sp. | reverse complement strand
GGTAAGAAGACGGCGTTCAGTCCGTGAAGGCAAAATGGGGCTCCGCTACCCTCGACGCTCAGACGCTGATAGCAGAGTCCAGCCGGAATTTGATTGGCGCGTAACAGCGCACACAGCAAGTGGCTCTTGGCGTAGCAATAGCCGGTCCGATGATGCAGCGTTTCGGATGCCGCGCAAGTAACAGGGTTCCGTTGGTGATCCGAGCTATGCGCGATTTCGTCGCGGACGAATTCGAAGCATCGTTCAGCTGTCGACGTGGGATCGTCGCCACGAAGTTGCTTTGCCATCGCCGCAACCTCGGGTGATTCGAAGTCGATCACATCGCAGGCAGAGAGATAATGAGCGGGGTCAACGTCCATGGGAAGCGCGAATTCAGGTTTAGAAGAGGCGTCGAGAATCTGGGCTGTGAAGTTCCGCTGAGACCGTAAAACGCGGGGTGACGGGCAGCTATGCGAGCGGCTTCGGTCCCGGATTTTTCGTGACGTTAGCTTTCGCAGTGTCGCCATGAGCGCTCATTCGCAGGCAACGTCAGAATTGCCCGATGCGTCTGCGTGAAGCGGAAACGTATTCAGGCAAAGTCGCAACGGGCCCGCTCAGGCGAAAGGCTCCGCCGGATGATTATCTCGGGCGGCGAGGAGCCATCTGTTGCTTTCGAGCCTCGATCAACTTGTCGATCTTCGCTCGTGCCTCGGCCCGTTTCTCCTCATCTTTGGCGGGAAAGCCAATGTCGCGCGGAATGAACTCGAACGTGGGATGACGTTTCGCATTCTGGAAACCAATGTCTTCGAGCGAGATATTGTTGATGATCGCGATGGTGGCGATCGCCAAATCGCCGAGCCGCGTTTCAATCATTCCGTCATCGGTGAAACCACCGTCAGACGCAAGACGCTGGTCATCCAGAAGCGATTGAACGACTTCCGTCTGGGGCGGGCCACCAAACTTGGCGATCGATTGAAGGGCTATCGCGAGGGTTTCGATTTGCGTTGCCTCTCCGAGTGTTTGGATCGCTAACCCAAGCGTTGGACGTTGTAATTCCCATCGCATGCCAAACAGCAAAACTTCCTCGCGGCTCGACAAGGAACTGCGGGGAATCCAGTGACTGAGCAACATTTGAAAAGGACCTGAAAGCTGCGCGTCCTTTCGAATCTTGTTGGCGGTTTCTTTGTCAAGCAAGCTGAGCATCAGGTCTTCAAAGCTCTTGTTGATCGGCACCATCTTGTCAGCGGTGGGCAGCAGCAACGCGAAGGCATCCGCCGAGGTTGGCATTACCCGTTCGACCAAAAGTCGGCGTTGGACCTTGGTAATCGCCTTTTCGAGCGCAATCACTCGGTCTCGAGTCTCTCCATCCAGGGAGGCAGGGAGTTCGGGGTATTCGAGTAGCAACTCAACGTAAAGTTGTCGCACTCCGATGGAGTCGCCGAGGACAGTTTCGGCGATACGCCATCCGGGAAATCCGACATCTTTCCCGGCAAGGAATTTGCTAATCCGAGCCTCCATGTCGCCGCGTGTCAGCTGCTCAACGATTTGGTTGGCGCGGAATCGGACCTCGGGATCAACCGAATTGTTCGCGGCCTCGCGAAGTTGCGGCAGCACAGCGGGGCCAATTTCCATGAGCTCGAGTGCGACCCGCTCTCGTTCAGCAAAACCCCGGGATCCCAAAGACTCGATCGAGCGTTCGATTTGCAATTTCTGTTCAGCGGTCAGTTCCAGCTGTGGCTCGGCGTTTTCTGCTTCGGCTTCTTTCTCGGTGGTTTCGTCGTCAACTGGAAACAGTTGCGTCGGAATCTGGTCAGCTGGGGGTTCGCCAGTAGGGATTGGTGTTCCCGGAGCAATCGGCGGCGTCTGCGCCGACACTTTGCACGCGGCCGGGCAAGCCTGGAGGGCCGCAGTTAGAAGGCAAGCCGCGATCCAATTGTGTGGCGAACGCGTCGCCACGGCCCGCATCGCCTGTCCGAGAAGCGGTGACCGGACGGAGAGGAAGGATCGTTTCATCAATGGCTCGGCGGAAATCAATGTCTCAGAGTGGCAGGAGGAAATGCTGACGTTCTAAATAGACCAAACATCGGTGTCCAAAGCGTTCAGAAACCATGTTTGTGGACAGCACACTAAACTTTAGCAATGAGGAAAACTGCAGCGGTAGCATCGATTTCCAGTATCTTCTCGGGTCAGACTGGGAAATGAAAGAGCGAAAACGCTTGTCGCTCAGCTGAATGGTGGGTAATCTTGTACATGACGCCGGCGAGACGCTTCGCCAGATACGCGTCCCTTTTAGGGATTTGCGGCCGATTGCAGCCTTTACCTGCTAAAGAGCCATGCCAACAGATATGTCGATAGATTCTGACGCGACCGATACTGATCGCACTGCGGACCAAGTGGGAAACACTTCCGATTCCGCTTCTTCTCATGGCCCCTCCACGTCGAGGGGATCCAGTGCCACCAGTCCTGGCAGCCAGCTTGGTTTATCGACCAAGAGCGTGCATGCCGGAGAGCGACGGCAAAAGCCGGAGGGTGCGATTGCCGCACCGATTTTCACGGCTTCCACCTACACGTTCGAGTCGACCGACGCGTTGCTGCGGTTTGTGAACGGCCAGGAGCAGCGTGAGGAATATGGTCGCTACGGGACTCCGAATGAACGGAGTGTCGAGGCCAAGCTCGCCGATCTGGAAGGGGCCGAAGAGGCAATCGTTTACAGTTCCGGGATGGCGGCAATCGTCGGATTGCTGATGAGTCGCTTGAACGCAGGCGACGAGATCGTCTTTTTCGATCAATGTTATCATCGCAGTCGCGAGTTCTGTGCCAAGCATCTGTCGCGATTCGGCGTCGTGACCCGTCAAGTGCCGACCGGCGACTTTGATGCGATGGAAGCGGCGATCAACTCGAACACCAAGATGTTGGTCAGCGAATCGCCCACCAACCCACACCTCACTGCCGTTGACCTCGAAAAGTTTGTCGCGTTGGGCAAGGCTTGCGAAGTGGAGACGCTGATCGATGCAACCTTGGCGACGCCCTACAACCTTCGCCCGATCGAATACGGCGTCGACTTTGTGCTGCATTCGGCAACGAAGTATCTGGGCGGACACAATGACTTGCTGGCGGGTGTCCTGTGCGGAAGCAAAGAGGCACTCGAGCCGGTTCGGTCTTTGCGTGGGATTTTGGGCAGCGTCAACTCTGCTCACAACATGTACTTGCTGGAACGCGGTCTGAAGACGCTTGAACTTCGGATGCAGCGTCACAACGAGAACGGGCAACGCATTGCAGAGTTTCTGCACAACCATCCTCGCGTCGAGCACGTTTACTATCCCGGATTGCCCTCGCATCCGACGCATGAAATCGCGGCCTCACAAATGCGAGGTTTTGGCGGTCTGATCACATTCCTGGTCAAAGATGCCGACTGGAAAGAAACGTCAAAGATCGTCGACGCCGCGAAGATTCCTCGGATCGCGCCCAGTCTTGGTGGCGTCGAGTCGCTGATCGAACAGCCGTTGGTGATGAGCTATTACCACTGCAGTCCCGAGGAACGGGAGCAGTTCGGAATCAACGACAACATGATTCGGATGTCGTGCGGAATCGAGAATACGGATGACCTGATTGCGGATCTAAAGCAGGCTCTGGAAGCTTAGACCGCGATCTGTTGTGGGTTGCCACGTGACCTTGAGTCGGCCGTTTGGCGTTCTGCCATCGGTCGTCACCGGATTCACTCGCTGAAGCCCGATCCTTTCGGTCGATCTGCTACAGAGGCATCGGTTCGAATTGGAAGCGAACCTGGCTTGGAACGCTTCTTTCATAGACGGTGCCGACAGGGCCGCATCTGTCTCGAGTTATGCGGTTGCCGTGGTGGCCATGCGACGGTCACCTTTAGCGTCCACAGTTCTATCCATTTGTAGCGAACCACATGAGCGATTCAAAAGGCGATTCATCGGAACACTCTGGCGACTCGTTCCGAACACGGGCGATTCACGTTGGCAATGAAATCGATCCTGCGACAGGTGCGGTGGTACCGCCGATCCATTTGGCCAGCACCTTTCGACAGCCAGGGGCCGGCGAGTGGGGCACCTTCGACTATTCGCGGAGCGGAAATCCGACGCGCGCGAATTTGCAAAATACGGTTGCTTCGTTGGAGGGTGGTTGCGGAGCCCTCGCATTCTCTTCGGGAATGGCCGCGATCCACTGCGTGACGATGATGTTGAAGCAGGGCGATCACGTCGTTGCTGGCTGTGATTTGTACGGTGGCGCGTACCGACTTCTGCACAAAGTATGCAGTCGTTCCGGGATCACCGTCAGCTTGGTCGACATGACAGATACCGCGGCCGTGGAGGCGGCGATCACTGACAAGACTCGCCTTATTTGGGCGGAGACGATCGGGAACCCACGTTTGACGATTCCCAACCTGCACGAGCTTGCGGAGGTCGCGCATGCAAAGAATGTGTTGGTCGGCGTGGACAATACGTTCGGCACTCCATCGCTGTTGCGCCCGCTTGAATATGGGATCGACATCGTGATGCATTCGGCGACGAAGTACTTGGGCGGGCACAGCGACTGCTTGGGCGGTACGTTGGCCGTGTCCAAGCAGGAACTTTTGGACGAGCTGTACTTCCTTCAAAACGCGACCGGTGCAGTCCTCGACCCGCTGAGTTGTTTCCTGGTGGCTCGCGGACTCAAGACGCTTGATCTAAGGCTTCGCGAGCAATCGGAGACCGCACTCTGCTTGGCTCGCTGGCTTCAACAACACAAGAAAGTGAAGGAAGTCCTGTACCCC
>JBPCVD010000300.1:0-17249 GCA_051010815.1 Rubripirellula sp. | reverse complement strand
CCGGAATGGTTCTTTCGGTTGTTCCCTGGACGGGACGAAACTGTCTGACGCCCGCATTGTTACACCGCTGTTGCGCGTTGCATACGCGGAGCGTGAGTTCTTGATTTCGTCGGCGACGCCGCGCCCGCTTCACGTGTAGGATTAGCCTGTACAAGTAGTCGCAAGTCTCTGCTGGTGACGTACACGCACGCGTGATTCGTTGACAGGATCACGCCTCCGAATTCGCATTGAAAGCGCGGACTTCATGAATCGATCGGTTCTTCGGTGGGTTGGTATTCTTACCTGGGTGGGCATGCTCTGCGCGGCTTACATGCTGGCACGGATGGGGAAGGAACGCGAATCCAGCCCTGTGTTGTCGCTGCAAAGCTACTTCCAAGGGCCCCGAGATCGCGTCGCCGTGGAAGATACATCGGGCCGGGTACGCTTACACGATCCTGTCTTCTTTTTGCAAACGGACGGGGCTTGGCAGCAGGTTGGATTTGTTGACACAGTTGCCGTCGAACCCGATTCGGTCAGCACCGTGACCTGGCATGCGGACGAGATCGACCCCGGTCAATGTCGATTTACTCTCTACCGCAATCGTGGGCGACTCGAAGATGTTGTGTCCACGATGTTTCCGCCTGAGATGAGATTGAAGATCCAGGAGCGATTGACTGCCGTGATGAGCCAGCACGGTGACGAGTTGTCGGCGGCGTTTGTGCCGCTCGTGCAAGCGAGTTTGCAACGCTCGATGCCCGTGATCGAAGAAGAGTTTCGATTGGCGGTCGAGCGGCACCGACCGGAAATCGAACAGTTGGGAGATCGCTGGAATGAAGAGGTCGTTAGCGAACGGTTGATCCCACTGGCACGCCGCGAAATCATGCCGATCGTTCGCGAGCATGGGGAACCGACTGCGGAGGAAATTGGCCGGGAACTGTGGGATCGCGCTTCGTTGTGGCGGTTCGGTTGGCGAGCCATGTACGATCGATCTCCCCTGCCACGCAAGGATCTGCTGCAAGAGGAATGGGATCGATTCGTTGATAATGAGGCAGTCCCCGTGTTCGAACAGCACATGGATGACATCGTGACGTCGGTGCAAGAAATCGTTGCGGAGGTTGCGGCGAACGAGGTCATTCGAAGCGAACTTGCCGATGTTGCTTCGGGGATCGCATCGGATGCGGACACGCAGCGGCTTGTACGCGAGATCTTGAAAGAAACATTGATCGACAACCAGCGTCTTCGCGACGTCTGGAGTGAAGTTTGGAGCAGTGCGGATGCTCAAGCGGCACTTGATCTCGCAGGCGACCGACTGGAGCCGGTGATTCGGCAGATCGGTGACGACCTGTTTGGATCTCGAGAGGAAGGTATCAACCCGAACTTCGCGCGCGTGCTGCGAAATCAGATCCTGGGAAAGGATCGCCAGTGGCTTGTGGCGTCGCTTGACACGAAGCGTGTGGACGGCGGAGATGTTTCTGTGATTCGGCTTTCCGCCGATCCCATGCCCTATCCGATCGTCTATTTAGCCGATCGAAAAAAAGATCCCTTGGCATCTCTCTCCTCGAACAACGCTGCTGCAGAAACACCTTCGTCTGGAGGTGCGCGATGACCAATGCGGGTAGCGTGCAGATTTCTGCAGGAGGGAACGATGATGCACCGTCGCTTCAGCTCGTCGATTTAGAGATACATGCGGGCGATCGTCTGCTGTTGGCGGAGACAACGCAAACGATATCCGGAGGAAAGATCACTGTCGTGGTTGGGGGAAGCGGCGCGGGCAAGTCCGTTCTGTTGCGTACACTCGCTGGCTTGTTGCCGCGTGACGGTGAGGTGTTGAAATGGCGCGGCGATGTTAGCTTCGTCAGTGACTCGCCCTCGGCTGGAGGTTCTCAGGAGCCGCTCGGCGAACAAGATTCGATTCGCGATGTCGCTCGTCGCGTTGGCATTGTCTTTCAGCAATTCGCGTTGTTTGATGAATTGTCTCCCACAGCGAACGTGCAGTTTGCCATCGACCACCGACCGGACCGTCGGCAGGCACCATCGCAAACCGCGAGCGAGTGGTTGGAGGAACTGGGTGTCCCGCCGCGTACACGCGTGGCTGCATTGAGCGGCGGCCAAAAACAACGTTTGGCGATCGCCCGAACACTGGCCGCGGAACCGGGTGTCGTGCTCTATGACGAACCGACTTCGGGATTGGACTCGGCCAGTGGTGCCAAGGTCGCGGAGCTCATTCGAACGACGCATGACACGCACCATCGAACGAGCATTGTCGTGACGCATGACTATGAAACTCTGATTCCGATCGCAGATGAGGTCTTGTTGCTGGACAGTGACGCGCAAACCTTGGTGACCGTCCCCCGGTCTCAGTGGCCCGAAATATCCAGCCGCATGCGGCCCGTGACTCTGACAAAAGAAACGCCCGATCCGGAGACGGTGACACAGCGTGCGAAGGAGGCGACGGACGAGTTCTTGATGGCAACCGGATCGGCACTCTGTACGACGCTCCGTTTGCCCTTTGACCTGTTGCCCTTATTTCCGCGGCCGAGATGGGGATTGCGCTTCTTTGCCCACTATTTGAGATTGGTGGGTGGTGTCTCGGCGTGGATCTATCTGGTTTTAGCCGGGCTAATCATTGGCTTTACGGCGACCTATTTCACGTTTCGGTTCCTGCCGTTTCGTATCTACACGCAGCCACTGTTGATCGACGAACTACTCGCTTCCATCGGATTCGCCCTGTATCGGATTTTGGTTCCAGTTTTGGCCACCATTTTGATTGCGGCCCGGTGTGGGGCCGCCGTGGCCGCGGACGTGGGCGTCAAGCAATACGGTGGGCAGGTCGATGCGATGCGAACGCTCGGCGTCAAACCGAAGATCTATTTACTCGTTCCCATTGTGCTTGCCTTTGTGGTGGCGACGCCAATCTTAGAGTGGATGGCATTCACTTCGGCGAGGTTGATCAGTTTGGTCACGTTTAGTTTCACGCATCCGTCGATTGGCCCGCATTTTTGGGATCAACATTTCTATCGCAATCTTCAGGATGCCGGAGGGGGCTGGCCGCAAGGCTGGGGATGGGTGATGCTAAAGAACCTGGCATGCGGCATTGGAACCGGTGTCATCGGCTACTATCGTGGGCTCGCCCCGAAGCAATCAGCGAGCGATGTTAGCCGCGCGATCACTTCGACCGTGTTGTGGACGACCCTGTTTGTGCTGGTCGTTCATTTTGTCGTCGCACTGATCGAGTTTTAGCAGCTCCCTTTTCAGGATTCCCCGGTATGGATAAGAAAGCAAAGAAGCGATTGGACGTTATCAACAAGAAACTACAAACACTTCGCCCTCGGCTGGCGGGCTCTCGCGAGCAGGCCGATGATGCGGATGAGTTGAAGCAGTTGGAAGACGAAATCACGTCCCTGCAAGCCGAAGCTGCCGAAATCAAAGCTTCGAAGTAGCGGTTTTTGCGAACGCTGTTCCATGTTTGCGAACGCTGTTCCATGTCTGCGAACGGGTGATCCGTTTGAGGCACATCATTGGAATCGCCATCGCTTTCAAATCCGGCCTTGGGTGAAGTGTCAGGCCCAGGTCGGGGAATCAGCGCGCAACGTGATCTCGCTGTGGTTGCCTGGGTCGCGGAAAGTCAGGCTGTGAGCATGCAGACACATCGGTGGCGAATCGGTCGATAGCGTTTGCTGGGCTGCACGCTGTCGTTCTACCAAGTAGGTGGGGTCACCGATCACCGGCATGCCCATCGTCCACAAGTGAATGCGTATTTGATTGGTGCGTCCCGTCGTTGGTACGGCTTGAAGCAGTGTGGTCCCATCAGCTCGACGGTCCAGAGCCTTAAAACGCGTCATGGCCGAGTGCCCTTGGGGGTCGGCATCGCGTCCGCCTCCCTGCCCGCGATTCTTTGCGATGGGGGTGTCGACGATCCAGTTGTCTTCGGCTGGGTGGCCGAGGCATTTTGCGAGATAAGTCTTGCCCACGCTATTCTCCTCGAATTGCCCACGCAAACTTGTAGCGGCGGCGCGATCGCGGGCAAGGACCATGATGCCCGTCGTGTTGGCATCGAGTCGATGCACTAACTTCAGGTCGTCTCCTTCGTAGACTGATCGCAATAACGAAGTCAGTGAATTGAGATTGAAACGACCGCAGGGGTGTACCGGAAGAGGAGCCGGTTTTTCGATCGCGATCCAACGCGTTGTCTCTTTGATGACCCGAATGTCCGCGTTGACATCGGGTTCGATCGTATTTGGGAAGAGATGCGAGAACTGTTGGCCGCCGCGAACCCGCTCACTGGGCGAGGCAGGAGACTCGAGCGTCAAGATACGACCAAGTCGGAAAGTCTCTTCCCATTGCGATCGTGGCACATGGGGATGCAATTCGCAGACGCAATCGAGCAGTGTTTGCCCATCGCAGCGGGCAGGGACATTGATGGGGCGTACATTGTCATACGGCATGCTTCCTGGAAGCGCCTGATTGAGTTCTGAGAGTCGCCGGTTACGTGATTGGATCGTGGTGTCCATTGGCCGCTTGGCAAGAAACGATTGCAGCGATGCTCTGTGCTAAAGCCCACATTCCCGAGCCGCACGTGATGTGGTGTTGGGTGGCGCAAACGCACGTCACTAGCAGACACTTGTCCAAACTCGATGTGCACTTGTCGTGTGGTGATGCGATGTTCGAGGCTAGCATTCGGCTCGCCCGTCAGCAACCGCGTGGCGTTTCACTCGCTGGCCACTTTCGGGGTCGGACCTACGTGGAACGCTTCGACTCTCGTAGCAGCGTTGGGTAAATGGCAAGCACGGAAGCAAAGCCAATCAACAACAGGAGGACCAACAAGACCTGCCAGAAGTGAATTCGGAACAGCAGTCCAAAGTCGAGGTCAAGTTCCAGCGGAGTGTTTTCGGCAACTTGAACGCTCCGACCGAACGTGTACACCGATCCCTCCTCAGGCAGGCTGATAAGGATGGCCTGCGGAGCCGGTTCGGTGGTGTGTTGATGTTGGACCAGTCGGCCCGCAATTTGTTGAAGTACGGCGTTGTCCTCCGTGGTGTTTCCTCTCAGGAGTTCAGAGAGTTGTTGAGGACGAAAATTCATCGCATCTTGCTGAAGAATCGGATTCACGGCGGCAGCAGCCCGGAGTTGTTTGTTGTCGGCAAGGGCCGAATCGGTGGGCTTGTTGTCGAGATAGAGTCGTTGTCGACGTGTATTGAGTCCCACGATCGCTTGTTGCGTTTGCAGATTCTCTAATTGCACGCGTGCATCTTCATTGGACGCCGCGTCAAGTGCGTATCGGTTGGCCACACTATTGAGTGCCCTTCGCGCCTTGAATTGCTCGCCAGCTTGCAGCAGCTGATTCGCTTGCGCTAGCAGTTGAGCGGCTTGCTGTGCTTGAACTTGCCGCTTGCCACTGATCTTCGACAAGTAGGAGGTTCGGTCGTAAGCTTCCTGGTTTGCCAGACGTACCAGATCGAGATTACCGTCATTGTCGACAAGCTCGTAGCCTGTGGGGGCGACCACATTCCACTGAATGTTCTCAAGCGGCACGTTCAATTCGGGACTCGCCAGTTTGAGACTCGATAGGCGATCGCCCGCGACTGAATAGACGAAACGAACTTTCGCCGTTCGATCATCGATGCCGGGCAAAATATAGAACTGCCACGTATTGGTGTCGTTTCCGAGACGAATCGAGTTCACGCTTTCGCCGTTGACGAAGATGCTGAAAATCTCATCGCCTTTTGGCAAGCCAACGCTAAGGCTACTGCGTTGAATCACCTCGATGGTCAGGTCAACGGCGGTGAGCTGATTCCCCGTGGGGGAGAGAACCGTCGTCAGAGAACCTTCGGCGACGCGAAGCTTCAATGCTTCCGCCAGCGAGTGACGCATGACTCGGACATTGAGTGGGCTCGGCGGTGCGGCGGCGCGGAGAACGAGTGCGGGAGCCGATCGGTTGCCGGTGTTTCGCAGGGTTTGCGGAACCGCATTCCAGTCGGCACGCTGCCAGCCCTGAGACAACTTATCCAGTTCCAATTCCAGTCGTCCACCTGCGCGAAGCGCGAAGAAGTACGACAATTGCCGAGCTTGAGGAAACTCGGCGGGGAACAACGCTTCGGTTTCGTTTTGTCGTCCTCCCCGACGTTCATATTCGATTCGAAATTGAATCTTCCCGACCACGCGGCGTTTGAACTGCACCTCCCAGAGATTCGAATCCGGAGCTGTTCTGACAAAATCACTTACGATGTCTCCGCTTGCGCGAAGCGTCTTGGTCTCATCGTCATTTGAAATGGGCAGAGCGACTTGCAAACCGCGAATCGACGCGTTTTGAACGTTGAAGTCCGCAACCAAAGTGGATCGGGTCTGTCCCTCTCGGAGCGTGACTTCGTGCAAGACCTGGCCTGTGACCCATGGATCAAGCTTCTCAATTTCAAGTACAAGGCTCCAGTTACGTTGCAGCAATCGAAACGCGAGCGATCCTTGGCCTTCGCCACCCATCATTCGAGGGTCCGTCTCGGAAACATTCTGCCGTGACATTGTTCTCAAGCGGATACCTGTGGTGGGTCGTACCACTAGTTCGCCGGTTTGACGGGTTGCCTCATTCAACTCGAAGTGCGGTATCGTCCATTCACCAGCGTCGGTCGGCGCAACGCCGGAAAGTGCGAGCGAAAAGTTCTGCGTGCCAATCGTCTTTCCGTTCAAGTGAAGAATGATTCTTCTTTGGTCACCTTCGCTGAGTTCCGCCCAGTGATGCAGTGAATCGCCGGTGAGAGATTCGACTTCCAGTCCATCAGGCAAAGGGAAGCTCAACTGAAACAATCCCGCACGGGAAATCTCTGCAGCGAAATTGATCCCCAGGACCACTCGCTCGTCTCCAAGTGAGAGGACCTGTTTGCTGATCAAGCGAACTTCTGGTTCCACGGGAGCAACCCGCAAAGTGATCTCACCGCTATCGGAGCCAAACCGATAGACGCGATGAAGGACCGCGTCCTTATTGGTGATCAAACTTTTGTCGAAGTCACCTAAGTTGACGACGGACATTCCCTCGGCCTCGAGTTTTTCCGGCTGGGAATCGGCACTGAACGCGATTGCGACCAAGCCAACTTCCCCGTTTGCATCGTCGACCTTGAGAGGGGCCAAGCTGGCATCCGCCGGGAGTTGATCGAGACCGCGTTGCGTTTCAATCATGATTTCGAACGGTTGCGATTGAATCGGTTCGAGCTCCAGCTTCAAACGTCCGCTGTCGGCATCAAACTGCCAAGAACCAACTGGGCCACTAACCGCGCTCACCGTCAGGCCGCTCGGAACAAGAACATTTAGCTCACTTACCTGGCCCTGTGCTGTGCGGATTTCAAGGCGATGACGACCGTCGATCACGCCTGGACTTGGCACGTACAGATTCGAGGACTCGACGAAAAACTGTGTTTCTTCGGCCGTAACATCGCGTGCTTTAGGCTTGAGCATGACGCTCGCCGAGCCCGGCCCCAATAGCACGCGAGCTGCCGTCGAATTCGGATTCGCATCGACTGATTCCACACGGACAGCCGAGGTGCAGGAAACGTCCCAACCCGCTTCGTCATAGTTCAGTTCAAGCACTTGAACGGCGGCGGATCCGGTCAGAACCGGGATTCCTTTTGTCGGTGTCAGTGATTCGAGTTGGTATTTGAAGTTCGCTTCGAATTCAAGTTCCGGGGCGTCTTTCTCGCCGGTCGCGATTTCACCTTCGACGGGGATGCTGATGACATACATCAAGCCTTCGCCAGGCACCTCGCGCTTGGCGAGTCGGAGGCCCTCACCTTCGAATTGAGTCAGGACGGCAGGCGCTCGAAGGAGCAAGAACTGGTCTCCTGGATGTCCTGAAACCGTGATCGTGGCATTCGCATCCAACCGCGTGTCCTGGTTCGTGATCTCCCATCGTTGCTCGATGGAATCGGCTGTTAGCTGATCGCTCGGTCCCACGGCAAGGGTTGATGAGCATGCAGACGCCAGCAGCATGGCAAGCAGGGCAGTCGTCACGTTTGCCGAGCCACCCGCTTTTTCTGCAGCGTCAGCTTTTGCCGCTGCCTGTTTCGCACGGATCGCTTCATTTTCGGTTTGCACCCGCGTTTTCAAGTCGTGAATCGCGTCACGCATGGGGCTGAGGAACAGCAATGCAAAGATCGCGATCGCGAGCAGAGCAAAGAACCAAGGCGCTCCGCCCCCTTGAAGCAACACACCGAAGGCGATCAACAACAGGCCTCCGCTGCGAGCAGCGGTCATCCGCCACCAGTCTTGCTTGAGCAGCGACCAAGCGATCGCAGCGACCCCGCCGAGAACGATGGCAAGACCAAACCAAGAGATATCGACTCGCCATAGAGGCATGTTCTTGACGTCCAGCTGAACAGGCTCGCCGGCAGAGAGAATCGGCAAACTCAATTGCAGCGGAATGGGCACTCCCATGGTCGACGCAGCTCTGCTAGCCGTGGAGACACACAGGCCGATCGCAATGGCTAGCCCAAGTAGTCCCAACACGCGCAAGACACCTTTTCTTTGTTCGCTGCCCCAGATTCCGAGCGTTGTAAACAAGGCGACCATGAATAGCGCGAAGCTTCCTCGCATCGCAACCCAACTGAAACCAGACGTCCGATTCACGGGTGTCGGAGGTGCGACGGTTCCTCCGTTGGGGACAAGGAGATATTGTTCGTCGCCAGTCACGTTCCATTGCGTTTTCAAGACGGGAGCGAACACGATCGGCAAGGCGAGTTCCGGTCTGGACGCTTTGACGGTTGGCTTTCCCAAGCGAAGACGTACTTCGATCGGAACGTTGGGATCGGTCCCGCCCGGAAGCGGAATCAAGGTCGCGTCCTCCGTCTGCCGAGCTGTAACGACTTGACCATCCACCGAAACTTCCCATAGGCGGACGGGGGCTTCCGGCAACGCCACTTTTAACGAACGTCTGCCACGTGATTTGACATAGTAGAGGACGTCGGTCACCAGTTCGCCGTCCCGCGAAACACGGCTATTTGCTTCGGAGAACTCGACCACCTGCGTCACGGTCGTGCCCGGTTGGAACCAATTGACTTTCAGATTCAGGTCAAACGGTCGTTCCGTGTATTGCCACGTTCCCAACGGAGGTGCGGTGCTCAGTAAGCGAAACTCGGCAGGCAATTCCAGGGGGTCGAGTTTCAGCATGTCCGCAGAAATCGAAACCGTGTCGAGTTCTACTTGCATCGGGCTGACCACCTGGATGTAACCGCGTTCGCCCTGAACACCGAGCGGTGTGATCTGCCCCGCTTGGAAGGAGCCACGATTGTTGACTGGCTTTTCCTCGAACGTTACTAGCAGCGTGTAACCTCCCATCACAGGTTGGTGCAATGAGACGATCAAAGTGTCTTCTTCGCGACGCCATGTTCGCACGTCCTGACCATCGACCATCAAGTTCCCGGCCTCCGCGGGTACGGTCATTCGCCATTCCGATACGGGAGCACCGGTGACGAAATAGTTGATCAATGCACTTCCGTACACAGTCTCTTGGCTGAGCGAATAGAGGTGGAATACATCTGACTGAACACTGCGCTCGAGCGGTTCGATTCGCATGGTGGCAGACCAGCCTGGTTCACGAATGCGAAACGCTTGCTGGAGGCCGGCGGTCGGTTTGGGGAAGTAAGACAGAGGCTTTTCCACCAATAGGTCGGTTTCGGCGACCACGACGCGAAAGCCCGGCGCACCAATGATGCCAATGTCGCCTCGGACCGTTTTGGCGTTGGAATGATCGATTCGTGGCAAGGCCCAATCGCCCGCGTCCGCGGCCTCGCTCTTTTCCAAGTGCAGTGTCACGAGTTGTCGTCCACTGACGTCTTGCCCAAACATGACGCGCAAGTTGCGAAGGCCATCTGCGACTTCGGTCGCCGTGATGTAGTCCGCGACGCTCGCTCCGGCCACCGACACGACGGAGTAGTCGGCAGGAATGCCAAAATCCCATTCGCGAATCGGTGCTTCTCGAACGTCAAGTTCGACGTCCGCTCGGATGACGCGATCCGCTTCCGCGACTTTGTAGGTCACCACTTCCGAGACATTAACTTCTGGCTGGATGCGGTCGGCAGCAATCGTGAAATCGTGGTCGCCCGAAGGGAATCGGTAGACGAAGATTTGCCTTGCTTCGGAAGGATCGCCAGGAAACTGCTCTGGAGCCAATTGCGTCAGCCCGCTGAGCGCTGTCGGTTCCAAGCGAACCGAACCCAAGTTTGTGAGTCGCAAGAATCCGGAGTGCCGCACGGTATCGATCGGATTCAGACGTAAGCCCTCGACACGAACGGGGAAAGCGCCAAGCGGAGTTTGGCTGCGAACTTTGATCTGACTCGCACCAGTCATTGGCTGGCTTAGCGCAACCTCCAACACACGATCCTCACCCGCGTTGTTGACGTTCCAACCGATGATGTTGCTGCCCTGGACATCCAGGATCTCGCCCGGACCCTGCATCAGGATTTCGATCGATTTCAATTCCCCTTGCAGCACTTGGTACTGGATCTCGTGGTGTTGACGCAGCAGTCCCGCGCCGATTTTCGCTTCGACCTTGCCGGATGTCGTGAAGAAGAGTTTGCCATCACCTGTTTGGCGTGCCGCCTTCCACTTCAGTTGGGCCCGTCCGGTGGCCGGCAAGAAACCTGACCATGTGGTGCCGCTTAGCAGAGGTGCAACCGACTGCTGATCGCGATGAAAATTGAGATTGGATTCGAATCCATTCAGGACGAGGGGAACGACCGCGCTGGCGCCGACGGTGAAATCCATTGCATGGCCGTCACCCTCTGAGGGAAGCAGTCTGGCAACAAAGTCGAGCTCAATTGGGTAGGATCCTGCTTCAGGAAAAATCAGCTGATAGACGGGCGTTTTGCCATGCTTGGTCAGACGCAGCCGATACTTGGCGTCCTTGGGAATGACCCGGACTGCCGCGGATCCCGACAGAATGTCAAGGATTGCATTGGCCTCGTTCACGACGGCAGTGCTGCGCAGTTGGAAATCAATCGATTCGCCATTGGCGTGCAAGTCACCGTCCAATTGCGTGTCCATCATTTCAACCGCCGCGGGAGCAACACCGCTGCGACTGAAGGACATTTGAATCTTCCCTCCGGTCGTGGTGTGAAAGCGATTATTGCCGGCGTCGGTCTTGAGTGGTGAGAACCCGGACGCTTCCGAGACGAGTCCATCCCACTCGGGCGCAAACTCGATCGTGATGGTCGAGTCGAAACCGACTGACTCGCCTGGCGTAATATGGGTGAGCTCAACTGAGCCGGGAGTCGTGATTGCGTCGGAGCGAATGGTGATGACCGGCTTTGCATCGGCCACCTCATCTTTAAGATGCAGATCGAGGAATCGCTCCGAATTCACTTGGCGAACCGACCAGGACAAAACGTTTTCGCCCTGGACGTCTGTCACTTGCCCCTTTCCCTGCAGTCCGAAACTAAGCGTGGTTGCCCTGCCTTGAATGATCTTGAGGTTCAGCTGAATGGTCTGGTCAATGAATTTGGGGCCGACTTTCACGGTCGCCGTGGAGATCGCCGTATAGATCAGTTGTGGTTCTGGTAACTGGCCTCGTGCCTGAACGACGATGGTTCCCGTGCCGTCGCTGCCGATCGAACTGTTGATCGATGCTTGTTCCACCGACTCTTGTGCCACCGACTCTTGTGCCACCGACTCTTGTGCCACCGAGTCTTGTGCCACCGAGTCTGGTGCCGAGCAAGGAACGGCCGCCAGCATCGTCATGCAAGCGAAACTGAGTAGGCCGAATCGCATGAAGGCTGATCGTTGATGGAAGGTCAAAGGCGATGTTGTCGTGTTCATAAGAAGTGGCTCCAGGGAGTCCGTCGTATCATTCATCGACTGGATTGCATTCGAGGTGGTCTGAGCGGATGTGGATGTGTGCGGTTTGTCGGAAGCAGGTTGCGGAGTGTTGCATGAACGTCTCGGCTGACTCGGGAAATGGCCGACGTCTCGTAGAGCGGTTGCAGCAAACTCATCTTCCACTCACCTGCCGGGCCTGACGGATCATTTGCTCAAGTGCTTGGACGCGTTTGCTGCGGTCAGGGGCGGGCAATCCAGCGATCAGTTGCGAAAGCGCTTTCAAGTCAACTGTCTCACCAAGCGTTTCGCCTTTGAGCGCAGCAGCCAACAACGCGGCGGACGCAGCAATTCGAAGTGAGGGCGCGGCTTGGTCCAATCGCACGGCCCCAGGCTCGTACGGAATCGGCCAACTCTCTTCCACCATTTGTCCGGTCGAGACGTCTTGGAATCGCACCGAAACAAAGCCCACGTCGCCCTCGCCATCAGGCTTGGCTTCGAACTGATAGACCGCAACGCCCGCTTCTTCCGCCGCCATTTCGGCGGCGTCGACTTGATCATTTCGAAAGTCTTCCTGAGCAAGGCGATGCTTTTCGAATCCGAGCAGCTTGTAGCGGCCAACTCGTCTCGGATTGAATTGAATTTGAACCTTGACATTCTTGGCGGAAGGGCGAAGGGCACCAGCGATCTGACGGACGAATCCTTCGTCAGCGGCCTCCGGTGAATCGAGCAAGTAGTATCGACCGTCCCCTTTGCGGGCCAGCGATTCGAGGACTTCATCATTGAGACCCTCGGCGCTGATTCCCGCAGCATCAAATGCGATTCCCTCACCACGCATGAATTCGATCATTCGTGCCAAGCTTTGAGGATTGGCATCACCTAAGTTGACGGCTCCATCGGTGAGCAGGATGACTCGGTTTTGAGCATCATCGATCTGTTGCTCGCGAGCCTTCTCGAAAGCGAGTTGCAAGGCAGATTCCAGGTTGGTTCCACCTTCACTCGGCAGTTGGTCAACCAGTTGCACCAATTGACCTGACTCGGATCCGCTCACTTTGTCAGCCAGTAGTCGCGGTTGTCTCGCAAAGCTGATCAGCGTGACTTGGTCGATCGGTTTCAGTTGCTGAGCCAACAGGGCAAACGCGCGACGAACGGTCTGCTGTCGATCAAAGCGTTCCATCGAACCGGAGTTGTCCAGCAAGAAGGTCAATCGAAGTGGCGTGGTGCTGGCACGGCCTGCCGCGGCGGTTCGCATGGAAACCCGCATCAAGTTTCGCTGCTGAAGGAATGGATGAACCGACTGTTCCACACGGCATGCGACTCTTTCACGATCGTTTGGCATCGGATCGCCGTAGTCGAATGCGTTAACGAATTCTTCGATCCGAACCTTCAACGAATCGGGCCATTCTCCCTTGGCCAATGCGGCTTTGGCGAGTTTGAATGAAACGTCACTCACGTGAAGCGAGAACGTCGAGAAAGACTCTTCAGCGGCCTCTTTCTCGTCGAGGCCAACCGCGGGCACGATCTTGCTGGCCGGCTTTTTCGCTTTCGAATCGAAGCGATCTTCCAACATCAACTGGCGTTCCGATCGCAAGAATCGTCGATCGAATTCATCTCGCGATAAGAAGTCGCGTTGCTCAACCGATTCTTCCCCTTCGGCGTTTTGCGTGGACGGCATCCGATCCCAGTAGGCATACGTGTTGGACTGCTGAGCCTGCCGTTGACCTGGTGAGGATCCTTCGTCCGACCATTTTTCGAAGCCTCCGGCGATCCTTGGAGACTTTGCTGCGGTGTCGCCGCTTATGTTCCCGCTCAAACCCTGTGATTGTTCCCTCAATCCCCAAAGTTCTGCCCCACCTCCGCCAGCAGCAGATTCTGCGAATGTCTCGCGCGACTCACGGGCGCCAGGCTCCGCAGCAGTGGGTGCCGATTTGGGGGCCGAACGCTTGTCGAACATTTCTTCCTGCCGTTCGGCGGGTGCCTCGTTCGAGGAAGATAGCCCTTTTTCGACAAGAGACTCTGAAAGCCCTCTCCCAAACTGGACAGTTTTATCGACAACCCCGTCGGCCAACCCGTCGATCGATTGCTCCTCCAGGGTCTGCTCGGCATTTGACCGCCCTTGATCGGATGCACGAATCGAGAGCGTCTCCACGCCCGACCCAAAATCAGCAATCTTTGCAGGTGCAGCTGGTTCCGCGATCCCGTTCGTGCTGGAGGGTTGACTGGATGACTGAGCTCGGATGGCGCCAGTGCTGAGCTGAACATCGGGCAGACTTAGACCGAATCTTGGTGACTGCTCGCCACCGTCGCTACTCTTCGCTTGGTCGAGTGCGCGAAAGTTCGAAATGTCGGATGCCTTGGAGTTCGATTTTCGGCGACCTTCAAAGATCCAACTGTCGCGCGTCTCGCCGTCCTTGGCCGAGGGGGAATTGCCCTGTTGAGAATTGCCTTGCTGAGAATTGCCCTGTTGGGGATCAACAGAGTAGCGAATCGTCGCGCCACCACTGATCGGTCGCTGCGCCTGCTTCGATTCGGTGTCTTGGATAGATTTCTGCTTGGCAACGCCCAGTGCTGGGAAATCGAGAACGTTTGCTTTTTCTCTTTTCAGCCGTTTGGAATCGCTCATCTCGAAGCCAGCAATTCCGGCATCCCGGTCACTGTCCGCTTTCCCGCCGTACCCGGATTCGCCGCCACTTGGGGCAGCGAACGTTCGCATGGGGTTCGCCGTTCGCTCTTCAAACTCCTCCCTGGGCAGAACCACGTGGCGACTTTGGTTTGCTAGTGGAATCCCTGCAAGGTCGTCAAGGTTTGGCCGCACAAGTCCCTCACCAGGTCCACTTGAGCCTGGGGAAGGTTGACGAAGGCGACTCATTTCGGCGTCCGCGGCATACGCGTCTTGCGGCGTCTCCTGTTTGGAGTCAGAAGGAAAGTACTCCACGGCATCCATTCGATAATAGGGTGACGGCTGTACCGCCATTGCATCGAATCCTAGCGATGCCGCGTCGTTATCCTTTGCGTCATATTCCCTGGCATCTTCCTCGGCACCCGTGGTGCCACTCACGTCAAGGTATCGCCGAATCTCGCTCAGGTTGGACTTTGGACTTTCTGCGTAGCCCTCGCTCACGCCAGCTTCTTTCGACGCGGCCTCTCCTGAGAAGGAAACCTCATCTTCTGAAATCTCCGCACCAAGCATCTCTACTTGTGACATCCAGCGCGTGTCCGAAGCGGGGACTGACGAATCGACAGATTGTTCGCCAGCACGATCCACCATGGCGTTTGTCGCAACGGACGACGGCCGCGAGTCATTCTGATACCGCGAGTCAGCCATGAACCGCGAGCGAGCCATGAACCATGAGGCTGAGGTGCCAACGAAACACAGAGGCAAGAAGAGAATCGCCGCAATCTTCAATGCGTTCGACACGATTTTCCTTCGCCCTACCAGTTCTGGGTCTGGCGACAGGATGACCGACTTCACATCCGCCGTTGGAATTGCCTCCCCACTCATCGTGGCCAAGACTAGGTTGCGTCTCTTGGGTGACAGCTTCCAATCGGCACTTTCGTCCACCCATTCATCCATACCGACATCGCGAAGTCGTTCGTGCAGCCTTTCGAGTTCTTTCTTGAATGAGGCCACTTCTGGACGCTCTTTGATGAGACGATTCAATTCATCTCTTTCGAAGTCGGAGGCCTCACCCTGCAGCAATGCCACGATCCGGACTTCAAGTTCGGGATCGATCGAGGGTGAGTCTTGTTCATCGTTCATAAGATCTCCTCGATGCCATGAGGCCTCATTTTGATCGCCAACTCTTTGAGAATATGGTGCAAGCGGTAGCCTACGTTGCTGATGGAGAGTCCCGTGAGATCACTGATGTCGCGATATTTCAGCCCTTCGAAGTATTTGAGCTTCACGAGTTCTCGGTCCGTTTGGTTGAGTTCTTCGATTTGCTGACGCAATGCTGCTGTGACCTCTAGCTGTTCCAATTCACCGTCGGGCGGCTCTTCGTGAGCGGCCGACGTGGACGCCGGGCCATCATCACCGGACAGCACTTCTCGACGACTGTCGCGAACGTGGTTGTAAACGCGGTTGCGAACACTTCGGTACAGCCATGCTCGCGGGGAATCGATCTCATCCCAGTGAATGTGCAGTTGCAAAAAGGTCTCTTGCACAATCTCTTCAGCCACGGCGCGACGACCGATCAACGAAAACGCATACCGCAGTAGAGGTGTCTCCTCGGCATCAAACAAACTCCGCACGGAGAGCTCACACTCATCCGTGGCACCGGGCCGGCTGACTCGGGGAGTCGATTTCAACATTTACTCTGTTCGCTGCACTCGGCAGTCCTGGTTCAGGACGAATTCACCCTGTCAAAGAGAAGACCCGCCAAGACTCGGTTTCTTAGGGTTTATTTGGCGTCTTTTTTTGAAGTCACGCTTGAGCTTAGACTCCCCGCGTCGCCAGACCCACGGATCCGATCGACAAACAGCCGATTTTTGGGCCGCCCGCCATCCCGTTCTCCCGCGGAGCCGACGCCTGAGAGTGTGTGATCGAGGGCACACGGTCGAAGCTTCTGCATGGCAGCGGCAAGGGAAGTTGGCAATCTCTTTCCCCACGATCTAAGCTGGAATGGTTCGTTCATGCTGCAACGAGAGTGCCTTGGTGTCGACCGGATCCTTCCACAGACGACGGCGATTGATGGTGAAGCGTCAGCTCATGGCGCGTGATATCTGTGATGACAGTGTTTTGGCGGCGATGGCTTCGGTGCCGAGGCACGACTTCGTTCCACCGCAGTTGCGGGATTGCGCTTATCAAGACCGTCCCTTGCCCATTGGCGAAGGTCAGACGATATCGCAGCCCTACATCGTGGCGTTGATGACGCAGTGGGCTGGGCTGACGCGCACGTCACGCGTCCTGGATGTTGGGACAGGTTCGGGTTATCAGGCGGCCGTGTTGGCGAGTATCGTCGATGCGGTCCAAAGCGTCGAAATTGTTCCCGACTTGGCGACCACTGCACGCGACCGTCTTCGTCACCTTGGCTTCGATAACGTTCATGTCCACTGTGACGATGGCGACCGCGGATGGCCGGCGATGGCACCCTACGACGCGATCGTCGTCGCGGCAGCACCGGCCGAGATTCCTCCGCAACTCGTTGATCAAGTCGCGACCGGTGGTCGGCTGGTAATCCCCGTTGGTCGTCATGCGCAAACGCTGATGTGTTTGGAGAAAGGCCCCGATGGAACGATGATGCGGACCGCCATCTGTCCCGTCGCCTTCGTACCAATGACGGGGGTTGTTCAAACGCGAAGCGGGGGAGCAAGTGGGGGACACTCGCAGTAATGTGAGCCAGGGAGTTCTTCATATCACCTCGCTCCAGACTTCGTAGCAACGTTGGCCGGGATCTCTCGCGACGCGGGTTCGGCATTCGAGTGGAGATTCGCTAAGATAGTCGGATGCCCGCCACAAACTCCCGCCTCCCCAAGGT